>JAJFFA010000122.1 GCA_021776885.1 Planctomycetota bacterium | reverse complement strand
GTGCCTATCGGCCACCGGCCCCCCGGGACCGGAGGGCCGAGCCCGGGAATTCGCGCGGGTCGTACGACGCCGCGCACCGCGACCCGGAAAGGGTTTCCGCCCGCCCCCGGGAGTCGGGGGCTGGCGGGGGTGGGCCGGGGGCTCAGCGCGTCTTCAGCACGCGGTGCCCGCCCTGGCGCAGGGTCAGGCCCTGGGCATCGAAGTGTTCGAGCAGCGGGATCAGGAACTTGCGCGTCGTCCCGAGTCGATCGCGCAGGGCCGGGATCTCGAGCTTGCCGTGGGCCTGGCAGTTCTCGGTGATCGCCTGCCGCGCTTCGTCGCAGCAGCGCGCACTCAGCCAGAGGTCCGCGCCGACGCGCACGACCCGACCGTCATCGGCGGCCCAATCCAGGAGCGGACGCAGCTGGGCCTCCGACTGGCCCAGGGCGCTCGCGAGCTCGTCGGGGGCAGGCGGCTGGAAACCCGCGGCGTCCAGCCGCTCGACCAGGGCGCGCCCCAGGGCGTCGGTCTCGGCGTCCAGCTCGACGCCGCGACCCGCCAGGGCCACCTTGCCCCCCGCCTCGAGGTTGAACAGGCCGCGCTCCTCGCCCTGCTTGAGCAGCAGCTTGACCAGACCGTCGTCGAGGGACGTGCCCGCGCGCACGTCGCGCACGTCGACCACGCGCCGCACGGGGTGCGCGTCGAACCAGGCACTGATCGCAGCGCGCAGCACTTCCAGGGAGCGCTCGAGGACCTCGACGTGGATCCAGCGCCCGCCGCCCAGGTCCTGGACCCGGCCTGCGTCACTCAGGCTCGCCAGGGCCGCCCGGGTCACCTCGCGCTCGCTCTTGGTCTCGACGCAGAGGGCGTCGACGCCCACGACCTGCTCGGGGGCGCGCGCCAGCATCGACTCCAGCAGGTCCTCGGTCGAACCCAGGCTGCGCGCCTGGCGCTCGAGCTCGTCGAGGACGAAGCCCTTGAAGCGCTTGAGCCGGTAACGACTCTCCTCGAGCACCACGCCGCCCGCCAGGGTCAGGGCGGGCGAGGCCAGGCGCAGGACGAAGCGGTCCCCTGGCGCGGTGACCAGGGGCTGGGTCAAGCGCAGCTGAGCCAGGCACTCCGCGCCGGGCTCGAGGCTCTCCACGTCGAGCAGCACGACCTCGCCCACGGCCTCGGCGGTCCCCGTGTGCACGCGCACAGGCGTGCGGTTCGCGAGGGGCCGCTCGAGGTGCGGCAGGGCCGAGAGGCGCGCGCCGAGCATGCGCACGGGGCGGAAGAAGCCGGGCGTCGCGACCACGTCGCCGCGGGTGACCGCGTGGTGGTCGATGTCGGCCAGGTTGAGCGCAGCCGAGTGCCCGGCGCGGGCGCGCTCGGCCTTGGTGTGGTAGGCCTGGATCCCACGCACCTTCGCGCGGCGCTGCAAGGGCAACACCTCGAGCTCGTCCCCCACCTGGGCCGTGCCCGAGACCGGGATGCCAGTCACGATGGTGCCGAAGCCGCGGGCGCTGAACACGCGCTGCACGGGCATGCGGAAGACGCCCTGGGCGCTGCGCGGCTCGACGCTCGCGGCCAGGGCCTCGAGCTCGCTGCGCAGCCGCTCGAGACCCAGGCCCGTGGGAGCGGAGACGTGCACGATGGGCGCGCCTTCCAGGAAGGTCCCGAGCAGGGTCTCCTCCACGTCGGCCTGGGCCAGGAGCGCGAGCTCCTCGTCGACCAGGTCGACCTTGGTCAGGGCGACCAGGCCGCGTTCGACCCCGAGGATCTGCATGATCGCGAGGTGCTCGCGGGTCTGGGGCATGACCCCGTCGTCCGCCGCCACCACCAGCACCACGAGGTCGATGCCGCTGGCGCCGGCGACCATGTTGCGGATGAAGCGTTCGTGGCCGGGCACGTCGACGATCCCCACCCGGCGCCCGTCGGAGAGCTCCATGCGCGCGAAGCCCAGGTCGATGGTCAGGCCGCGGGCCTTCTCCTCCTCCAGACGGTCCGGATCGATGCCCGTGAGGGCCTCGACCAGGGTCGACTTGCCGTGATCGATGTGACCTGCCGTGCCGATGATCAGGGGCAGGATCGGCGTCTCGTCGGCACTCTCCATGGGCGCGGAGGATAGCAGGCGCGGGTACACTCGCCCCGTGTCCAGCCTCCCCTTCCGCACCCTGGCCCCCTACCTGCGCGAGAGCTTCGGCCGCCCGGTCTACCGCGTGGCCCTCGACGCCGGCTCGACCTGCCCGAACCGGGACGGCACGAAGGGCTTCGGGGGCTGCCACTACTGCGATGTCGAGGGCTCGGGCACGGGCGCCCTGGCCGAGGGCTCGGCCCTGACCCGGCAACTCGAGGCGGGCATTGCCCGGGTGCGTCGACGCGACCCGAACCCAGGGGTGATCGCCTACTTCCAGTCCTATACGGGGACCTACGTCGACGACACTCGCCTGGCCGAGACCCTGGCCGTCGTCGAGCCCTTCTGCCCCGATCCTGTGGTCGCGGTCAGCGTGGCCACGCGCCCCGACACCCTGCCCGACTCCGCCCTCGCGCGGCTCTCGGCCCTGGCCCAGCGCATCCCCGTCTGGGTCGAGCTGGGGCTCGAGGCCGCCGACGACGCGATCCTGACCGCGATCAACCGCCTGCACACGGTCGAGGAGTTCCTCGAGGCGACCCGGCGCACCCGGGCCGCGGGCCTGACCACGGTCGGCCACGCCATCCTGGGCCTGCCCGGGGACGGGCGCGACGGGGCCCGGCGCACGGCCGAGGTCCTGGCCGAGAGCGGCGTGGAGGGGGTCAAAGTGCACCAGATGATGGTGCTCGAGAAGACGGTCCTGGCCACGCGCTGGCGCCGCGGGGAGATCAGCGTCCTGGACCCCGAGACCTACGTCAGCTGGCTGGCCGACTTCGTCGAGCGCCTGGCCCCCGAGCAGGTCCTGCACCGCTTGACCGGGGACGCGCCCCTGGAGAAGCGCCTGGCCCCGCGCTGGAGCGTGCACAAGAGCGAGATCCGCGAGCGCCTGGCCGCCGAGCTGGAAGGCCGCGGCACCCGCCAGGGGCAGCGCCATTCCAATGCCGTCGAAGGCTGAAGTTGCTTCTTTGGCCGGCAGCCAGCCGGCACACTAGCCCCGCCCATGGACCTCCGCCCCTCTGCCCGACAGCTCCTCGCCACGACCGCGGCCCCGGCCGCCCTGACCCTGGCCGTAGTGACGCTCTGCGCCGCGAGCGCCAGGGCTCAGAACGACGAGTGGTTCGACGAGCCGGACGAGCGCGGCTGGCCAGTGCTGGCCGAGTGGGGCTGGACCAACGGCCGGGCTGACGGACGCGCCCCCTTCGGAGTCGGGCTGGACGACGGCGTCGGAGTCGGCGACCTGCGCCTCGCCTACCGCTACTTCGCCACGCGCTTCGAAGGCGTCATGGATGGCACCAGCGACCTCTCGACCCAGCAGGTCTTCGACCGCGGCTTCACGATCTCGCCGCTCTCGATGACCTCGGCCACCCACCACTTCTCGCTGCGCTACGGGCTGAGCGAGGACTACACCCTGGCAGCCAGCCTGCCCTTCTACGATCGCACCCTGGACGCGGTGCAGCAGGACCCCGGTAGCGGGGGCCAGGGCGAGACCTTCAACCTGGACTCGTCCGGCAACGGCGACCTGCGCTTCGGCACCCTGTACCTGATCGATTCGTGGGGGCGCGAGAAGGCGTACTTCACCCTGTTCGGCAGCTGGCCCATCGGGTCCTTCGACCAGCGCGGCAACATCCCCGGTCAGGGCTCGGGTTCGGTGTTGCCCTTCGCCCTGCAGCTCGGAACCGGCACCGTCGACGTCACCCCGGGCCTGGTGCTCCTGGGCCAGGCCGAACGCCACTCCTGGGGCCTGGGCATCGACAACACCTTCCGGCTGACCGAGACCGACCAGGACTACCGCCTGGGTGGACGCAGCGAAGCCACGGGCTGGCTGGCCTGGCAGCTCGGCTCCCTGGCCCCCTCGGCGCGCCTGAACTTCGTGCGCCAGGGCAACGCCCACGGCACCGACACGCGCCTCGATCCGACCTTCGCCTCGGCCAACTCACGCCACCTGGCGCACCGCCGCCTCGACCTGCTCCTGGGTCTGGCCTTCGCCCCGGGGGGCACCGGCCCGCGGGCGGGTTTCGAGTTCGGCGTACCGCTCTACCAGTCGCTCGACGGCCCGCAGCTCGGGGTCGAGTTCTACGTCAGCTTCGGCGTGCAGTTCGGCTTCTAGCAGGCCGTGCTTTGGTGCCAGGCCGGCGGCATCTAGTCAGGTGAGCCTTGCGGGACGGCTCGAACGGCCGCCAATGCCGCGCCCCCGGGCGATCTCGAGTAGCTCAGCGCTTGTTTCAGGCCTAGCGCACGTAGAGGATGCGGTCGCAGCTGGGGCACTGGACCACCTCCCCCCCCCGCGCCAGGCGCACGGCCAGGTTCTTCGGGATGCCGACGTAGCAGCCCTGGCAGATGGTGCCCTCGAGGGGCGCCAGGGCCTCTCCCTCGCGGGTGCGCAGGAGGCTCCTGTAGAGGGCGAGGTGCTCGGGCAGGATGCCCGTGGTGCCGGCGGCATCCACCTGCTCCTGGAGCACAGCCAGACGCCCCTCGGCGTCGGCGGTCTCGCGCGCCACGTTGGCGCTGAACTCTTCGAAGATGGAGCGCAGCTCGGCCAGGCTGGCCTCGGCCTGGCGTACCTCGGTGTCGAAGCCCTCGGCCTCCTCGATCAGCTCCAGTCCGTCCTCCTCGGCCTGCCCGATGGTCTTCTTGAGGGAGCGGATCTCGTGCTCGTAGGCCGCCACCAGGGCCGCGTCGCCCTTGGTCTTCAGCGCCTCCCCCTCGAGCTTGCGCTGACGCTGGCGCTGGGTGGTGGTGATGTCCTCGATCTCCTTGATCCGCACCCGCAGGACACGCACGGCCTCGAGCCGCTCCGCCAGGAACTGCTCCTGGCGCTCGATCTCCTCGGAGCGCTTGCGCAGCTCCTCGGGCAGCCGGCTGAGCTCAGCCTCGACACGAAAGATCTGACGATCGACTTCCTGGAGTTCGAGGAGAGCGTGCAACGTGTCCTGCATATGTTGGGGGATCGCCTGGTTTGGCGGGCGAACAGCATAGTCTGTGGGGCCGGGATCGGGAAGGGTCGCACGGGCAGCCACCGGGGAGGCGGCGGGGAGCCCTGAACGGCTGCAGCCGCAGGGCCCCTGGCGGGAACCCTGCGGCTGCCGTGTGCCTGGCTCGGGCGAGCCGAGCCCCTGGCCCGGCTATTCCTTGAGCATGTCGAGGGCCAGCTCGCTGTCGTCGGGCACCACGATGCCGTCCAGGAAGCTGGCCAGCTGGCGGGCACGCACCGGGTGGCGCAGCTTGCGCACGGCCTTGGCCTCGATCTGACGCACGCGCTCGCGCGTCACGCGGAAGATGCGGCCGACCTCCTCGAGGGTGTAGGTGTAGCCGTCGCCGATGCCGTAGCGCAGCTTGACGATCTCACGCTCACGGAACGTGAGCGTCGAGAGCACGTCGTCGATGCGCTCCTTCAGCATCTCCTGGCCCGCGGCCTGCATCGGGCTCTCGGCCGACTCGTCCTCGATAAAGTCACCGAAGTAGCTGTCGTCGGACTCGCCGATCGGTCGGTCGAGGCTGATCGGGTGCTTGCTGATCTTCATCACGCGCTTGGCCTCTTCGACCGAGATCCCGGTCGCCTCGGCGACCTCCTCGACCGACGGCTCGCGCCCCTTCTGCTGCACGAGTCGCTTGGTGACGTTGCGCAGCTTGCTCATCGTCTCGATCATGTGCACCGGGATGCGGATCGTCCGCGCCTGGTCCGCGATCGAGCGCGTGATGGCCTGACGAATCCACCAGGTGGCGTAGGTCGAGAACTTGTAGCCGCGGCGGTACTCGTACTTCTCCACCGCCTTCATCAGGCCGGTGTTGCCCTCCTGGATCAGGTCCAGGAAGGAGAGCCCGCGGTTGCGGTACTTTTTCGCGATCGAGACCACCAGGCGCAGGTTGCCGCTGGACAGCTTGCGCTTGGCCTCCTCGTACTCGGCGAAGTGCAGGCGCACTTGCTCGATGCGGCGCTTCAGGCGCGGCGTGGGCTCGAGCGCCTCGAGCTCCAGCTCGGCCAGGCGCTCGGTCAGCTCCTTGGCGGCCTCGCCGCGCTCCTTGCCGGCGCGCTTGAGGGCGTCCAGCTTGCGCTCGATCCCGCGCGTCTCGCGGAAGTGATCCTCGAGGTCATCCATGTACGGACGCACCTTCTTGACCTGCAGGTGGCACTCCTCGATCAAGATCACCAGCTTGCGGCGCAGGTTCTGCGACTCGGCCAGGGCCTCGGAGCGCTTGACCTTGGTCATGCGCACCTCGAGCATCTCGCGGTACTGCTCGCGCAGTCGCTGGTAGAGGCGATGGATCGTCTCGATGTTGACCGGCAGGCGCTTGGCCAGGAAGGCCTTGCCCAGGGTCTCGACGATCTTGGGGTCATCGTCCGGCTTGGGGTTCGGGTTGACCTTCAGCGTGCGATCGAAGGCCAGGTCGCCGTTGCGCACCAGCTCGAGGGTGCGGATCGACTCCGCCATGCACATGCCGGAGCCCATGCACTTCTTGCGGAAGCGCTTGCGCGTGATCTCGATGGTCTTGGCCAGGAAGATCTCCTGATCCCGCGTGAGGAGCGGGATCTCACCCATCTGCGTCAAGTACATGCGCACCGGGTCGTCGATCTTCTCGGGCAGGACGCCGCGGGCCAGCTGGGCGGCGGGGGTGGCCGTCTCGCCGGCGCTGGTGACGCGCTTGGCCGAGGAGGCCAGGGTCTCCTTCTCCTCGGGCTCGTCCGACTCTTCGAGCACGTCGACGCCCGCGTCCTCGAGGGCGACGAACACCTGGTCCATCTTGTCGGGAGGAATGAACTGATCCTCGAGGAGCTTGGACATCCCGGCGTAGGTCAGGAAACCCTTGCGAGAGCCCTCCTCGACGAGGAGCTTGATCGTATCGTCGATCTTGTCGGACATGGCTGAACTAGATGAACGCGGAAGGGCCTGCGGCCCAGGGTCGGGTGGGTGAAGGATCGAGAGGAGCCTCGGACGCAGTGGCACTCGCCGCTGACTCCGAGGGGCTGGTCGTTTGCGGGGCACCGGAGTCGGAACCCTCTTGAACTTCGTTCAGCGGACGCCCCAGCTCGGCCAGGCGTTGAAACAGGGAAGCCAGCTGGGCCTGGGTGTCGGCCTCGGCCGCCCCCTCCTGGCCCAGGTCGGCCGCGCCCAGGCTGGCGCCCTCCAGCTCGGCGATCTGCGCCAGGAGCTGGCGGTGCTCGTCCTGGCGGGCGCGCTCGCGCAGGAGGGCCAGCTCGCCCTCGAGCAGCCCGCCGGGGTCCTCGGCGCGCTGGGCGTAGTCGACCAGACCGGCGACACGGCGCCGCGCGGGGTGCTCCCCGAGCTCGGCCATGACTCCGCTGGCGTCGATGGTC
>JAJFFA010000121.1 GCA_021776885.1 Planctomycetota bacterium | reverse complement strand
AGGTGCTGGCCGAGCACCCCGACGCCAGCCCGGCGGAGCACGGCGCCATCCCGCTCGAGCTGATCCAGCGCTACATCAACTTCTGGGCCTCCTCCAGCCTCGATCTGTTCGGCGCGGAGGTCTCGTCCAACTCGGCCAACTTCTTCGGCGCCGGGCTCAAGGGCCGCGCCTACGAGGAGCGCTACGACGACCACCAGGCGCTCGAGGACATCTACACCGTCGACCGCTACGCCGACGGCAAGCTCAGCCGCGAGGAGGTGCCCCTGCGCAACGCGATGAACGAGGTCCTGCGCGACGAGTACGTGCGCGAGAACGAGAAGGGCATCGACTACTGGAACCGTGAGTGCGAGAAGGCGAACATCGACTTCCGCTTCTACCTGCCCCACCGGCGCTTCAACCGCACCGTGGGCGAGTTCGCCGGGCACCGCTTCGACCCCGAGGGGGCACCCCTCGACGAGGGCGAGTTCCAGCGCAAGAAGGACGAGTGGCTGCCGACCGAGGCGGACAAGACCTTCGTCAAGTCGCTGATGCAAGCGGTGACCGAGCCCGGCAAGTTCGCGGGCTGGATCGCCGCGCCCCTGCGCGGCGTCAACGGCAACCCGAACGACTTCGAGTACGTGAAGCTGTAGCCCGACTGCGGGCCCCCCATGTTGCCGCCCAGCGGCTAGAATGGTCGCTGTCCCCCGGTCCGGCCGGGGGACACTTGGATCCCCCACTCCGCGACTCTCAGGAAGTAATCAACATGGGTGTGCTACGCAAAGCGTTGCTCTTCGGCTGTCTCTTCGCCCCCGGCCTGTCCGCACAGGACTCGGCCCAGCACGAGGCGGCGCTGCTCCAGTTCCGCCAGGACCACCCAGGGGCGCGCTTCCTGGGTGCGGGCTTCCGGCCCCACGCCGGCCCGGCCGACGAGGGCGGAACGTCCACGATGGTCTACGGCACCACCCTCGCGCAGGGCGCGACTCCGATCGACAGCGCCTGGGCCCACGTCGAGGAGGTGCTGCCCCTGCTCTCGGGTGAGGTCGGCGAGCTGCAGCCCGAGCTGCGCCCCGACGGCAGCGTCATGCTGCCGGCCGGCTTCGACCGCGCGACGGGCGAGCACCGCTTCAGCACCTTCCGCTTCAGCCAGTCCGCGGCCGGCGTGCCGGTCTTCCGCTCGGGCGCGGGCTTCCTGGTGCGCAACGAGGAGGGCTTCCCCCTCGTCACGGCGACCTTCGACGTCAAGGACCTCGGCCGCCTGAGCCTGCCGTCCAGCTTCGGCAACGCCGAGGTGACCTCCGCCATGCTGGCCTCGGCCGCGAACCTGATGGACCCGATCCTGATCGAGCGCGGCGTGCGTATCCCCACCCGCGGGGCCGAGCTCGCCGTCTCCGACGCGCGCCTCGTCGTCTGGGCCGGGACCGGCGGCAGCGTCGTCGAGCGACCGGAGCTCGCCATGCAGTTCACGGCCACGCGCGGCTCCGAGCGCGCTGCGGCCGAGATCTTCCAGCGCCAGCTGATCCTGGCCTCGCTCGCGACCGGCCAGGTGCTGTACTCCGAGGACGTCGTGCAGGACTTCGTCGACGTCAACGGGAGCGTCACGGGCTTCGCCACCCAGGGCCTGAACGCCCTCGAGTGCGACCCCGAGGTCCAGGTGGCGTTGCCCTACATCGAGGCACGCGTCCAGGGCGGCAACTCGACCTTCGCCGACGCGAACGGCCAGTTCACGATCCCGAACGGCGGGGCTGGGCAGGTCAACGTGATCTCGCCCCTGCGGGGTGAGTGGTTCGAGGTCTTCGACGACACCCAGGGCCAGGCGACCCCCGAGGTCTCCGTGATGGTCACGCCCCCCGGCCCGGCCGACCTGGTGCACAACCCGGGCGGCGGCGCCGAGTTCCCGACGGCCGGCGTCAACGCCTACCTGGAGGCCAACGTGGTGCGGGACTTCGCCCTGCAGTACGCCCCGAGCTACCCCACGATCGGCACCCAGAGCCAGTTCGACCTGATCGTCAACGAGGACAACTTCTCCGGCATCACCGGCTGCAACGCGGTCTACACCGGCAGCTCCCTCGTCTTCTGGCGCAACGCCGGCGGCTGCAACAACACCTCGTTCACCGACGTGGTGCACCACGAGTACGGCCACCACCTGATCAACGTCACCGGCAACGGCCAGAGCCAGCTGGGTGAAGGCAGCGGCGACGTGATGGGTGTCCTGATCCAGGACGAGCCCGTCCTGGGCCAGGGCTTCCAGAACTGCAACGTCGGGATCCGCAACGCGGACAACAACCACCAGTACCCCTGCAACGGCGCGATCCACGACTGTGGTCAGCTGATCTCGGGCTGCGTCTGGAGCCTGCGCAACGAGCTGATCCTCACCGAGCCTGCGAACTACCGTGACATCGGTGGCTCGCTGTTCGTCAACATGCTGATCGTGCGCGGCCAGATGTTCCCGGGCAACGGCACGATCACGCCGGCGATCACGGTGCTCTACCTCGAGCTGGACGACGACGATGCCGACATCGGCAACGGCACGCCGCACTACAACGAGATCGCGGCCGGCTTCGGCGCCCACAACATGGATGCTCCGCCCATCCAGGCGATCTCCTTCGACTACCCGAACGGCCGTCCGGACAACCTCGACCCGGCCGGTGGGGTCGTCGAGTTCATCGTCGAGGCCGTGGCCGTCTCCGACACGCCGGTGCCCGGCACGGGCATGCTGCACGTCGACCGTGGCAACGGCATCGAGACCTTCGCCATGAGCGAGATGGCGCCGAACCGCTACGAAGCGGTGTTCCCGACCCTCGACTGCGGGACGCAGGTGACCTACTACGTCAGCGCCCAGGCCATGGGCGGTGCGACGGCCAACTCCCCCAGCGGAGCGCCGGCCAATCGCTTCGGCGCCACCGCGGCGTCGAACGTGACCACGGCCTTCCTGGACGACTTCGAAGCGGACCTCGGCTGGGCGGTCAGCGGGAACGCGACCGACGGCCAGTGGGACCGCGGCACGCCCGTGGGCGGCGGCGACCGCGGCGACCCGGCCGTGGACGGGGACGGCTCGGGCCAGTGCTACCTGACCGACAACGTCGACGGCAACTCGGACGTCGACGGCGGCAGCACGACCCTGACCTCCCCGCTCCTGGACGCCACGGAGGGGCCGGGCGAGGAGGCCCTGCTCTCGTACCCGCGCTGGTACAACAACGTCGCCGGCGGCAGCCCGATGGCGGACATCTTCGTCGTCGAGCTCTCGAACGACGGGGGCTCGACCTGGGTCAACCTCGAGACGGTCGGGCCCGCGGGCCCCGAGGTCTCGGGCGGCTGGATCCAGAAGAC
>JAJFFA010000013.1 GCA_021776885.1 Planctomycetota bacterium | reverse complement strand
CTCGCGGTGGCGCGGACCCTCGGGGCCGACGTGCAGCGGCTGGAGCGGCTCGGGCCGTTGGGGGCCGCTGCCCTGAAGGGCGTCGCCCAGGTCACGGATCGGGATGCGGCGCAGCTGAGCTCCGCCGGGCTCTTCACGGCGAGCCGACCCGACGGGACCGAGGCGTACGCGGCGCGCGTCGCCGTGGGCGAAGACGAGCCGGGGAGCTACGCGATCCTGGCAGTCGACGGGGGCCACGGCTTCCTCGGTGCGGCTATCGTCGATGAGCAGGGCACCGTCATCGACGAGTGGAGCCACTTCATGCAGGACCTCAAGTGGCACCAGGTTCCGCGCCTGGACGGGGCCCGAGCGACCCACGACTTGCGCGAGCGACGGGCTCGAGCCGAGCGCGGCGAGGGAGAGCAGCCGGAGCTCGTCCTGACCCTGCTGCGCGTGATGCAGCACATGCAGCAGCAGGCCTCGGTGTTCAACCTTCCCACGGGCCGGCGCGAACTCGAGAGCGACGAGGCCGAGCTCCAGATGGTCGCCCGCGAGTACACCCAGCTCGCCGAGCTGGGTCCGGGTCTGGCTGCGCTCCTGGAGCAGGACGCCGTCGACGCGTTCATGCGGCTCTCGGAAGACTCGGCCGCGGTGGCGCAGGAACTCATCGGTCTGGACGAGACCGACGTCGTCGAGGTCGAGGAGCTTCGCAGCCGCTTCATGGGCAACTGCAAGGCGTGCCACGGACTCGGGGCCACGGACGGTACCGAGCTCAAGGACGCGTCCTGGGAGATGCGCCGGAAGCTCGGGATCGGCGACGGCCTCTACGTCGTCGGGCATGACCTGCGCATCCGTCATCCAGAGCGCGAGCGAGCCCAGCGCATCGCGAACGCGCTGCGCCGCGGGGCGTTGTTGCTCGACGCGCGCTAGTCGGGGCTTCCTGCTGTACCTTGGGTTACATGACCGGTTTGGCGCCCAAGACCCAGTCCAACGCGTCCCACGCCCCGTGTGCTCGCTCTCTTGCTGGAGTGCGCTGCCTCGCGCTGGTCCTGGCGTTGAATGTCGCGCTGTTCTGGCTGGGCTACCTGATTCTCGGCGGGTGCTCTTTCCTGGCCGAGACCCACGAGGAGGGCGGGCAGTTCCTCCGATCGCGCTACGGAGACGAGTTTCCCGTCTCTGACGCGCTGGGCCTCTACAGCACCCTGCACTTCGCCAGCGTCGTCTTCTCGCTGCCGAGCCTCGTGCTGGCTGTACTGGGCACCCTCTACGAATGGGCTCGGCTCCAGAGGCTTCGCAGGCGGCGCTGAGGGTCTTGCGCGGCTGCCCCCTGGGGCCGCGAGCGCGGGACGCGAGACACGCAGTATAGTGGTCTCAGGCCCAGGCTAGGCGTGGTCGATTCCCGACGTCCCCCCCCTTCGCAAATGAACATCGTCCCCTGCGCTGTGCCGCGTCCGCGGCACAGGCTCGCGCTCCTTGTGTCGTCGCTTTGCGTGTCGATCCTCTCCGGTTGCGGCTGGGGCACGGTCGGGGCTGCGGGGCTGGCCGGTGGTGGAAGCTCCGGGAACGGTGCGCCCGCGGCGAGCGATCTGCGTGTGACCAACGCGCTGGACGACGGGCAACGCCCGGTCGTGTCGCCGGCGACGGTGCGCTTCGACCTGCGGGACGACGAGGGCGACCGGGCGGCCCTGGCCCTCACGTACGCGACGCGCGACGCGCAGGGCAACCTGTCGCCCTTTCGGCCGATCACGATCGACCCGGCGGGGCCTGGGCTCGACCTCGGCTCCGTTGCGACGAACCAGGGTCCGTACGCCGTGGCCTGGGACTTCCGCGGGGACCTCGGCGGCGAGGGCTTCCGGGACGACGTCGTGCTGCGCTTGTCGGTGCAGGATGGGTCGAGCCCCCCCGACCTCGACCCGCTGCGCGTGGGCAACGACCCGCCGCTGATCGACACCTCGCGCACGACGCCGACCGGCAGCGGGGGGGAGGATCCGTCGGGCAACATCGACGTCGTGTTCGTGTTGAGCGACGCGGCGGGAGACCGGGTGAACATCGTCGCCGAGTACGCGCTCGTCCCGCAGGGCGAGCCTCCCATGGACGACGACTTCGTCCTCGCGCGCTCGGTCTCCGTCGAGGGCGACGCGCCGACGCCAGCGTTCGCGTTCGAGGACCTCGGCACCTCGGCCGACCCGACCGAGGTCGACTTCCGCTGGGAAAGCTCCTTCTCCGGCAACGACGTGGCGCCGCCCCAGCTGGCGGGGATCGAGGAGGACGTCGTCGTGCGCTTCCGGGTGGAGGAGCTGCTGCACGACGATCGAGGTCAACCTCTGCCGGCGGTGCAGTCCGAACCCACGCCGCCCTTCCGCGTCGACAACAACGAGCCGCCCTCGGTGGTGCTCGAGTCGGGCTTCTTCACCGGCGTCAAGGACCGCGGCAACATCCCGATCCCGTTCCAGGTTCTCGACGAGGAGTCGGACCCTGTGGATGTCGTCGTGCAGTGGACGCCCTTCGGCGAGCCCTACCGCGAGCTACCGACGGATGCGGACGACCTGCGCGATCTGCTGGCGAACCCCGCGCGCGCCGTCGAGCGCACGGCGCTGAGGATCGCCCAGGAGGCGCCGCCGGCGTTCACGGGCCGCCTGGGCTCCTACGCTCCGGGCCTGGCGCCGGACCAGGTGCGCCTGCCCGAGCTCTCGAGCAGCGCGATCGGCCTCCAGGCCCCGCGTCACGGCCTCGAAGGCCGCATGCTCGAGATCCTGCGCCCGGACCGCGTGCCCCGGCCCCTGGACTGGGACGTGAACCCCCTGGACGGCCCGGTCGACACGGAGCTGCTCGGCGACGGCCGAACGGCCCTCGTCCTGGACCGTGAAGCGGGCGGCTGGCGCCTGCGCGAGATCGAGCTCGAGAGCGGAACGGTCGAGGCGATTCTCGCTACCGGGAGTGGCGCACCGCGCGCCCTGGCCTTGTCGCCACGGCGCGAGCGCGTCTTCGTCGCTTCCTCGACGGAGATTGCGCGCTTCGACCTCTTCACGGGCGAGGCGCAGGGCACCGTACCGACGGCCTTTCTCGACGGGCCGCGCGGGCTGGCTGCCCTCGGCGAAGCCGTCGCGGTCGCGCGCGGCGACGACGAGCTGGTGCGCTTCGACCTGGTGCGGGAGGAGCGCGCGCTCCTCCTCGACCGCTTGCGCGAGCCGTGGGGCGTCGTGTGCGCCCTCCCGGACGAGGGCACGCTCTTCGTCAGCGAGCGCGGCGAGGATCGTATCGTCGCCATCGACCTCGATCGCCTCGTTCCCGAGCCCGTGCCCGCGCGCGTGGCGCCC
>JAJFFA010000120.1 GCA_021776885.1 Planctomycetota bacterium | reverse complement strand
GCGCAAGGCTCCGCGCCACAGCCCGAACCCTCCGCGACCCAGGCAGCTCCCGGCTCCGGCGTCGCCGCGAGCGCTACGAGTGGAGCGTCCGGTCCTACCTCGAGCCTCCTGGCCCGCGCCCTGGCCCTGCCCTCCATCACGACCTTGCTCATGGGCCTCTGGGCCCTGGGTGTCCTGGGCCGCGGGCTGGTCGAGCTCCTGCGCTGGCGGCGCCTCGCCCGCGAGCTGCGCGGCGCGCAGCCCGCCCCTGCCGCGCTGCGCGAGGAAGTCGAACACTGTGCCCGCGCCCTGGGCATCAGCGCGCCCCCGGTGCGCGTCGTGCGCGGACTGCGCGGCCCCTTCGTGTACGGCCTGACCCGTGCGCGGCTCTTCTGGCCGGACGACCTCAGCGCCAGCACCTGCCCCGGGCTGCGCGGCGTCGTCACCCACGAGCTGGCCCACCTCGAGCGCCGCGACCACCGCGTGGCCTGGCTCGAGCTCTGCGCCGCGACCCTGTTCTGGTGGTGGCCGGTCGTGCCCTGGGTGCGCGTGCGCCTGCGCGAGGCCGCCGAGTGGGCCTGCGACGCGCGCGTGATCGACGTCTGGCCCGAGGCGCGCCGCGAGTACGCCGAGGCGCTGATCGAGGTGGCGATCGCGCGCTCCAGCGGCACGCCCCTGCCCGCCCTGGGCATGACCCGCGGAGCCGCGGCGGAGTTCGAGGCGCGGGTGCGACGCATCCTGGACGCCGCGCCCTGCGCGCGCATCCCGGCCCGCGGACTCCTGGCGGTGGCCTGCCTGGGGCTGGCTGCCGTCCCGGCCTGGTCGGGCGCGCCGACGCGGCCCGTCGACCGACCGCGGAGCGACGAGCTGCCCGAGCCCTTCGAGCCCGTGGCCGTGGTCGAGGATGCCGCCCTCGAGGACTTCCGCCGCGCGGCGCGGGCCTGGGCCGTCGAGCTCGGCGCCGAGCGCGACGAGCGCGGCCTGGCCGTGGCCCTCGTGCGCGGCCGTGACCTCCTGTACCTCGACGGCCGTGGCAGCCTCGATGCGGACACGCCCCAGCGCGTCGGCAGCGTCACCTCCGTCCTGACCGCGACGCGCCTGGCAGCCCTGCGGGACGCGGGCCTGCTGCGCTTCGACGACCCCCTCCTGGCGCACCTCGGCGCCACGGCGGGCGACACGCCGGGCCTCGATGCCGAGCGCCTGCGCGATCCGCGCCTGGCCCAGGTCACCCTGCGTCACCTCCTGATGCACACTTCGGGGCTGCCGCGCGAGCTGCCGGCGGCGACGGACGCTGCGTCCCTGCTCGAGGTGCTCTCCGAGGTGCAGCTCATCTCGGCCCCTGGAGTCGACTACGCCCCCTCGCGGGCGGGCTACGCCCTGCTCGGCCAGGTGATCGAGCGCGCCGGCGACGAGCCCTTCGGCAGCGGGCTCGAGAAGAGTGTGCTGCGCCCCCTGGGCATGGCGAACACGACCCTGGCTGCCCCCGACGGACAGCTCGACGCGCGCGCCGCGGACGGCCTGCGCTCGACGCCCCGCGACCTGGCGCGCCTGGTCTCGTTCCAGCTCCTGGCCGCGCCGGTGCACGGCCCCCTGGCCCCGGACACCGTGGCCGAGCTACAGGAGCCGCGCGAGATCCACGCCAGCTGGCTGCAGCCGCGCTCCCTGGCCTGGATGCAGGACTGGGCCGAGCCCGCCGGCCTGTATCACTTTCGCGTCAGCCGTCAGGGCACGGCCTCGACGTTCCTCGCCTTCTCGACGGTGCACAAGGTTGGCGTCGTGGTCGTGGGTCGCGGGGTGGGTGACCTGGCCGAGGTCGGCCGTGAGCTGATCCTGGTTGCGGCGCGCAGTCTGTCGGACACCCGGCAGGCGACCGAGGCCTTCAACCTGCAGCGCATCGACGAATCACGCGAGCACTACGTGCGTCTGCACGAGAGCTATCCCCACGACGTGATCGCGGCCACGCGGCTGGGCTACCTGTTCCTCTCCAGCGGGCTCCCCGCGGAGGCCCAGGCACCCCTCGAACGCGCCTGGCAATCAGGGCGCGCCAGCACAGCCGTCGCCTACAACCTGGCCTGCGCCCATGCGCGCCTGGGCGAGGGCGAGATCGCCCTCGATTGGCTGGAGCTGGCCCTGGCCCGGGGTTTCCGGAGCGAGAGCCTGATGGCCAGCGACCCGGATCTGGCGTCCCTGCGGGGCGAGCCGCGCTTCGAGGCCCTCGCGATCCAGGACTATTGATCTGCGGGCAGCGCGGGGCGGGCCCATGGTCTACATATAGATCGTGCTGCCCCTCGCCCTAGCGCTCCTCGCGGCCACCGGGCCAGGCCCGGTCGCCCTGACCGCCCCCGGCCCGGCGCCCGGCCCGGCGCCCGCCCCGCTCGTGTCCGCGCTGGAGGACCCGCTGGACGATCTGGCCACCTGGGTCGAACGCTTTCGACGTGGGCAGCGGGGCTACGGCGAACCCAATGACGCACGCCTGGCCCTGGGCATCTCGACGGCGCGCGGAGTGGCCCGGGTCGACGGGCGCGAGGGCACGCGCGCGGCGGCCCTGGTGTTCCTCGACATGCACGCCGCGGGGGACGCGGTGGCGCGCAGCGGCGAGCGGCCGGTCGAAGGCGTGCGCATCCGCAACACGGCGCGGGTCGAGCTGCAGCACCTGATCGACGAGGACCTGGCCCGCTGGCTGGCGAGCGAGGTGCTGGTCCGTGCGCGGGTCCATTCGAACGAGCGGCGCGCGGCGGCCTGCACGCTGCTGGCCGAGCGCAGCGGACGCCAGGTCCAGCTGGCCCTGACCCTGTGCGCTCGAGAAGACGACGAGATCCTGCGCGCCGCCGCCCTGGCGGCCTTGGCCGGGCGCGACGACGAGGCACTGCATGGGCTCTTCACCGGCATCCTCACGAGCGAGGGCGCCGAGGCTCCTCCTGCGGTGCTGGGAGCGATCCAACGTCACTTCGCCGAGGTACGCCTGGCCCCCGGGAGCCGCGCAGAGCGGCCCTTCGCCGCCTGGGTCGCCGAACACCTCGGGAGCCCGTCATGGCGCTCCGCCTCCCTGGCCGTGGCCCTCTCGCACAGCCTCGCGGACGACCTGTGTGTGCCCCTCTTGCTGGACGCGCTGGACCTGTGGGTCGAGCGCAGCGAGGCCGGCGAGCCCGTGCGCCGCATGACGAACGACGTGACGCGCGCGCTGGAGGAGCGCTCCGGTCGGGCGCTCGGGATCAAGCCGGAGAACTGGCGCACCTGGTGGGCCGCCGTGCAGCGCGGCGAGCACACACCGCGCATCGACGGCGACGACGGCGTCAACCTGACCCTGGCCACCTTCTTCGGGCTGCAGCCGATCACGGACCGCGTGACCTTCGTGATCGACTGCTCCGGGAGCATGGCCGACCCCGCGCTGACGGACCGCGAGGTCACGAGCGCGGGGGGCTGGACGCGCTACGACGAGGCCGTGGCCCAGATGCTGGACCTGCTCGAGGGCCTGGGCGAGCGCACGCGCTTCAACATCGTGCTCTTCAACGCCAAGCCCGACGTCTGGCGCTCGAACCTGACCCGTGCGACCCCCGCCAACCTGCGCGCGGCGCGGCTCTGGTTGGTGCACAAGAAGCCGACCGGCGGCACGCGCTTGCGCCAGGGCTTCGAAGCAGCCCTGGGCCTGAAGGAGGGCGCCCTCGAGCTCGAGCAGCTCGAGGTCGACACTCTTATCGTCCTCTGCGATGGAGAGACCACCGACGGCCCGGACTGGATCGAGCCGACCCTGCAGCGCCTGAACGGCGCAGCCCAGGTGCTGATCCACTGCGTCCAGGTCGGCCCCCTGAGCGACGGCGCCCTGGAGCTGCTGGCCCGCGGCACGGGTGGTCGCTACGTGGTCGTGGACTGAGGGCAGTTCACTCCGCCTCGAAGCGGAAGAAGTCCTCGGTCCCTGCGCCCGCCGTCCACACGTTCCGCAGTCCGTAGGGCCGCAGCTCCGGCTGCACCGCAAGCTTCAGTTCGGTGTCGCCGCGGCGCACGCCGACGAAGGCGCCCTCGATGCCGTGCCGGAAGCGCGCCAGGCCGAAGGTGTAGGGCGTGTCCAGCTCGGCCAGGGGAGTCGGGGTGCCCTTGTCCGGGAAGTAGTCGTGGATCACGTCCCCCACCTGGACCCCGGCCCGTGCCGCGGGCCCCACCGGGTCGACGGCGTCGACACGCCACTCGGAGCCGATCGGCGTGGTGGCGATGCCCAGGTAGGCGACGTCCAGCGTGACGCTCTCGCGCGCGAACCCCGCCCGCTGCAGGGAGGCCAGAGCCGAGGCCACGTCGTGCCCCGCGACCGAGCGCTCCCAGAGGTCCGCGCGCCCTTGCTCGACGAACCAGTCCCGCAGCAACGCTGCCGAGTACGGTTGCGAGCCCAGGTCCAGGAGGTCACGGATCAACTGCAGCAGCCCGGGACCAGCGCCTGCGCGCAGCTCGGCATCCAGAGCCAGGGCCAGGACCGGGGCGCCGCGGTAGGCCATCAGCTCGTTCGGTCCATCCAGGTCGCGCCAGTCGACCCCGGGGGCCAGGAACGAGCGAGCGCCGAAGGGGGTCTGGCTGCGCGCGAAGCGCTCGTAGCCGGCGAGGGTCTCGGCGAAGGACTCGCGCGGGACGAGCGCCGTCGCGGCGGTCAGCCACAGGGCGAAGTACTCCGTGAAGCCCTCGTGGAACCAGACCAGTGAGCGGTCCTCCGGCTCCAGGCGCATGCCCAGCCACTCGTGGAACAGCTCGTGCGCCGTGACGACGGCGAAGGTCTCGGTCATGGCGAAGCCCTCGGGCTCGCCGGCGACGGAGGCCAGGTGCAGGCCGTAGTCGCTGGCCATGCCGCCCTGCATGGCGTCGGTGACGAAGGCGCGCAGGGGGGTGCGCGGCGGCACCCCCGTGTAGCGCGCGATCGCCGGCGCCAGGACGCCGAGCAGCGCGTGGACCCGCGGCACGATGGGCGCACCGCGACCGAACTGGTAGCACTCGATCGGCAGGACCTCGCCGGGCCCCGGCGCGGGCGAGGCGGCGACCGGCTCCCCGAAGGCGATCGGCCCGTTGCCCCAGGGCGTATCCGGCTCGACGCGCTGGGTGCCGCGGGCCCGGCCGCCCCAACCGCTGACGAGGGTCCCGTCCTCGGCGCTGGCCACGAGCTCCACCACGACGCGCCCGTCCAGGGGCTGGCCGCCCTGGGCCGGGCGCAGCAGGACGTCGTGGGCGTAGCCGAGGGCGTACCCGTCACCACGCGAGGGGCGGATTCCGTAATCAGGCTGTGCGCCCGCGCCACGCCGTGCGAGGTGCAGGCGGTAGAC
>JAJFFA010000119.1 GCA_021776885.1 Planctomycetota bacterium | reverse complement strand
CTCGAAGCGTGTGCCGCGCCCGCCGTTGATGAAGCCGATCGTGGCGCTCAGGGCCCCCTCGTGCGAGAGTTCGTACACGATCCGCTGCGGCGAGTCGTGGCGGGGGTTCTCGAACACCGCGAAGCCGGTGTCCAGCTCGGTGTACAGCTCGGTAAGCACGAACTCAGTCGGCGGATTGCCGCCGGGCTGCGCGGCGTAGACGAGCCCGCTGTCGCGTTCGAAAACGCGCAGGTACTCGAAGGAGCGCATCCTGCCGTCCTTGACCGTGCGCGACACGCCGAGCATCGCGCCGCCTGACGGCGGGCTCCAGCGCTCCTCGATCGATGACGAGCCGCTAGTTCCGGTCCATACGCCGGCCAGCCAGGCCAAGTCGACCATCGTGGCCTGGGCCGGCTCCGGCATGGGGATGTCCTCGGGGTGGCTGTAGAGCGCGTACGAGTCCATCCCATACTCCTCGAGGATGACGCGCACCTGCAGTCCTTCGGGCGTGATCCGAAACTCTCTCCGAAGCAATCCGGTGACCTTGTTCTCCGAGTCGTGCAGGTAGTCCTGCTCGTACACGAGCGTTCCGTCCTTCCAGCTCCCGCGAAAGCGCTTGGTCCTCCCTCCGGTCGCGGCGGTTTCGATGCTCGAGCCGTCGATCGGGAAGGGCTCTTCGCTCCGGGCGCGCTCCAGGACGACCCTGCCCTCCTCGATGCGCAGCCCGAACGTCACCATCATGGGGGGGCCTTGCTCCTCCGTGGGGCGGCCCTCGGTGCGGTCCTCGACGTAGAGCCACCTGCCGCTGAACGCTTGCAAGTCGGGGTCTTGCACGCGGCGTGTGTTCGGGGCCGACGCAGCCGTGGGGGACGCGAAGAGCGGGAGGCAAGCCGCGAGGGCGATGAGCGTGAGGATCGAGAGCTTCATGCCAGCATTCTGGCCAGCGCCAGAGCGGCACGATTGGATAAAAACGACATCCCGGATCTCGGACGCTGTTCTTCTCAGCTGCAACGCAGCGAGTTGCGCCGAGATGACTTGCCGCCGTACCGAGGCGAACGGCTACAGGCCGAAGTAGCCGCGGATTCCGCCCAAGATGCTCGTCACGGCCGTGGCCGCAAGGATCATGCCCATGACGCGGCTGATGATGCTCGCGCCGCTGTCCCCGATCAGGCGTTGCACGTGGCTCGAAGCGAGCATCAAGAGCATCGCGATGAGCAGGACCGAGAACATGACCGCGGTCGTCTGAACCTGTTCGACCAGACCGAAGCGTTGGTTCTCGGTCTGCAGCACCGCCGCCAGCATTGCGCCAGGCCCCGCGATCGAGGGGACGGCCAGGGGAAAGATCGCGGTCTCATGGGCCTCGCGAACCAGCTTGACCTCTTCTTCGGGCTTGCTCTCGCCGAAGATCATCGAGATGGCGAAGAGGAACAGGATGATTCCTCCGGCGATCTCGAAGGCTTCGAGCGGGATGTTCATGGCCGTCAGGATCGGTTCACCGGCGACTACGAAGAACAGCAGGACGCAGGCGGCGATCAAGCTCGCCCGGACGGCGATCCGGCGCTTGTCCTTCGCGGAGTGCTGCTGCGTCACGGCTACGAAGACAGGAACCGTCCCGATCGGGTCGATGACTGCGAAGAAGACTATGAAAGTCGGGAGCAGAGAGCCCATGTCCGATGCCGCGATCGCGGCGGAACGGCATGCTACTCGGAGCACGGTCTTGAACAAGGGTTATCGCCTCACGCCACCGCGCGGGGACGCCAACGAAGAACGGGTCCTCTCCAAGGAACGGGGGTCGGCCCCTATCCCGGACGTTCGACCCGCTCAGTGCCGCTCTCGGGACCAGGCTCGGACCTGGATCCGAGGTCGTTGGCGCTCAGTCGGATGTGGCCGGCTTCAGGCGCGCGGCGACCCCGGGGTGATCGAGCGGGATGTGCACGGCGCGGAACAGCGCTGTCGCCGAACCCGGTCCGCCGCGCTGACCCGGTCCACTGCCGGGCAATTCGCCTGGACGGCCTTCCGGTCTGCGGCCCGGGGGGCCGCTCCCGACGGGAGGAGCATGGTTTCGGCCCGGACCGCGCCGACCAGGGGGCGGCTCACCGCCCCTGGCTCCCGCTTGGAACGGGCTGTGGAACTCCCACAGGACTTCGCCTGCACGGTTCACCTGAAAGACGCGGCCGTCGTCCCCATCACAGACAAGGAACCGCCCTTCCGACAGCGCCATCGCGCCCGAAATGTGAGAGGAGAAGAATTCAGACCTCTGCGCTGCGGAGTACGACCAGGCGGTCTGCTCGGGAAGTGCCGGAAAGCCCTCGTGATCGGCGATCCAGCCGTCGGAATCGAGCGGGACGTGCATCAGATCGACCGATGAGTAGTTCCCGTCCGGGCGACCAGCGCCATTGTTGAAGACACTCAGTGCGACCTGCTCGCCGTCGCGCATCCAGCGGGCGTCGTGTTGCCCGAAGAGGGTCTGAGCCCGCGTCTGGCCAAGATTGGCGGCGTTTCCCCAGCGCCACAGCAAATCACCACCGCGGCCATACCGCCCACCCTCCGAACCGGCGGCCTGTTCAGTGGTTGTCGAGTGGTCGATCACGAAGACCTCGCTGAAGTTGCGTACCGAGATCGCGATCAAGTCCAGCTCGGCGTCGTAGTCGATGGAGTTCGTGTGCATCCAGTCGGCCGCTTGACGCTCGCGTCCGGAATCTCGACCTGCCTCCTCGTCCTCCTCGTCGCCGACATAGCCGAGTGCGCGTAGCTGCTCGAGCTGCTCCGAGCGGGCGCGCCGCTCGTCATCGGTCTCGGGCTGCTCCATCCGGGCAGCGCCAATGTTGATGTCGATGCGTTCCGGGTGGGCGGCCAGGTCACCGTAGTGCGGGAGGCTAGCATCGTGATCCTGGACGAGGTGATCCCAGGCGCGCCAGGCCCACACGACTTCAGCGCCGTCCGGGAGGATCGGCTTCAACTCCCAGATCGCGTCGGGCCAGAGGCCCGTCTCACCGACCGAGTGCGGCCGTCGACCAGCGGACAGCGTCTCCTCCTTCGACTTGCCGTCCCAGACGATGACCAACACGTTGCCGTTCGGAAGCACTTCGAAGTCGTGGTGGGCAAGGTGCCCTTCCGCGGAGAGGTCGTACGTCCAGACAAGCTCGCCCTCCCACGTGAATCGTTCCAGCAGCCCGCCTTCTCCGCCCCCGTGGAAGCGTTCGTGGTCGCCGGCTTTCGCCGCGCGCAGCAGGTCCCCGTTCGGCAACAAGTCGGCGGCGTTCCCGGGAGTGAACTCAGAGCTCCAGCGGTTCACGACGGCGCCCGTCCCGTCGATGAGCACGGTCTCCGTCGAGCGCAGTGGCGCGAGGAGCGTGTAGCCGGGCGCGGCAGCGTCCGTCCGGAGCAAGACTCCCTGGCCGGGCGGTGTCGGCGCGGACTCTTGGGCGAGGGACGGGAAGAGGGGCGCGAAACAGAGAATCCAGTTCATGGGCGAAGTCTAGACAGAGAATCTGAAGCTTGTCTTGCGGCGGTGAGTGGTTCGACGCCATCGGGAGGCCAGCGGCTGGCTGATCGGCGGTTGGCGTGAACCTTGTCTCCCCGCGGATCTCGAGGAACGGGACGACTTGGAAAAAGGGACTGGGGCACGCCTCCGCCCGCTCCATCTCGAGAGAGAAGGAAGGGGGGAGAGAGAGAGCGGGCATCAACGGCGTGCCCCGTCCGGTAGAAGCGTCTTCAGAACCTCACGCGGGTGAGGCTATTGGACGTAGAAGACGTTGTCCGGCAGCTCATGTCCGATCTCGGTGTTGCGGCGAATGATCCTGGCGAGCGTTTGACTCTCAACGAAGTGGATCAATGCTTGGGGCATGTACACGCGGTACCAGAATCGATCCCCGTCGCGGAGCCGCCTGAACTGATCTCCGAGGAGGGTCCGAAGCGTGGGGCCAACCATGGCTCCCGGTGCATGGTCTTCGCACAGGAAACCAAGCCAAGCGTCGACGTCGTCTACGCTGGAGTAGGCCCGAGCGAGGCGCGCCCGGATCCCTCCGTCCGAGGAGATTTCGTCGAACGCCAGCGCGCGCCTGCGCCCAAGCCCATCCCGGATGTCGTTGTACGACGGTAGCCCGTGGTCGCGGCCACGCTGCATGTTCAGCGAAGCAAGGTCGAGGCCACCGGCGCCTGGAGGACCGAAGAGGAAGTTGCGCACAGCGTCGATCACGAACGGATCCACTTCCTGCGCCAGCTGCTGGGACAGGCCGCGCAGGTAGGGATCGATGCCGATCGAAGAGAGCTCCTGCGGGTTGAAGAACGCTTGCGCCAGGGCGAGGTTGCCTGCCGGGTGCGTCGACCCATCGGCCTGAACGCGCAGGAGCTGCGGCGAGAGCATCGTGTGCCCCACGCGGTAACCTGCCGTCGCGAACTCGTTGGCAATCGACGGATTGACGTCCGGCCGATACCCGGGATACGGGGGGAGAGCGTGGCTCCCGAGCAGTACCGGCAAGAACTCGCGGTAGGTGATCGCCTGCATCTCCGCAGCGACCAGAGCACGAGCGAACTGGTAGATCATCTCGCCATCGAACTGGCCGAGGGCTGCAAGTCGACCCGCCCAGTAGTTGTGCTCGCGCACGAACACGGTGTGCATCGCGGTCAGTGCGACGTGCTCGTTGGCGCGAACGTCTCCGGCGAGGAAGAACGACGGGTCCGAGTTAGGAACGTTCGGGATCTCGTTCTCGTTGAACGGAAGCAAGTCTCCGGCACTGATCTTCAGCCGCCCGGTCCCGTCCAGCGTGCGGAGCTCGTGGGCCCGTTCGTCCTCCGAGCCGTAGACGTTCGAGGCATCGATGAACGCCGTGATGAGGTTTACCTGCTGCCGGACTCCGTCGATCACGTCGTAGGCAGAGCGGTCCAGCGGAAGCGTAACGGCCCCCGTTCCCGCAGGATCGAACCAGGCATCGCCGATCGGAACGGGGATGTCGAACGGTTCCGCGGGGTCAGCGACGGGCGTTTCGGTTACGTCGTGGTCCAGGAACTGTCCCCACATCCAGAGGAAGTCCGATGCTCCTCGGCTGTTGGGGATAGAGCCGCTCTGTGCGACGACCGCGTTGCTGATCGCCCGCGGACTTGGGCGATTCCCTCCGGCGGGGGCATGGGCGCCGTCGGCATAGTCCGCCAGGACGAGGCGCACCATCGCCGTTCCGGCAGCTCCCCACCTCGGGTGGTCGCTGTTGTTTTCCGCGCCGTTGATGGTTCGGAACTCCAAGGGGAACACTGCCGGAGCCCCTCCCTGCCCGGCCGGACTTCCGCCTTGCTCTACGTCAGGTCCACGACCCGTCGCGCGCGAGCGTTGGACAGGCGAACGGTCGGCTGCTTGCTGGCCTTCCTGGAAGGGCATCGCGTCGCTCAGGCCTGCGACCGCGCACAATGAGACCGCCGCTAGGAGGCAGATTCGAACGTCCATGCTATGGCTCCTGCTCTGGTTGGGGTGGGCTTGCTGCCCACGGGTGACTTCAGGTCCACCCGATAGAGCCGCTCGGGTCTTTCGAACTTCTGAAGCTACGGCACCAATTCCCAAGAACTTCGCGCGACGGGCTCGTGAGTCGCCCCGGCAGCCCAGTGCGTCCTGGCATCCAGGAGAACCTTGCGACCCTCTGAAGTTGGCGGACAACCCCCGGAGTCGGATCGTGGTTGGGCTATGCTGGACGGTGCGCGGTCATGTCAGAGTCGAGGATCCTACTAGTCGAAGACGACGAGAAGCTGGGCCGGCAGGTGCTAGGACACCTCCGGAAGGCTGGCTACGACGACGCGGATTGGATTCGCGACGGCAGCGAAGCTCTGACGGTGGACCCCACCGTGTATGCACTCTGGATCCTTGACCTCATGCTGCCAAAGACCTACGGGCTCGACGTCCTGAAGCATGTTCGCGAGTTATCGGACGTTCCGGTTCTCGTCCTCAGCGCCCAGAACGAGACGCACGTCAAGGTGCGTGCCTTGCGGTTGGGCGGTGACGACTACCTCACCAAGCCGTTCTGGCCGGAGGAGCTCATCGCGCGCGTGCAGGCGCGCATGCGGCGGCCGAACGCTGTGCGCGACAACCGTATCGTAGTCGCAGGCGTAGAGCTTGACTTGGAGGGGAGGCGCCTTGCCGTGGACGGCAGGCAGGTCGAGCTGACGCGCGTCGAGTTCGATCTCTTGTCTCTGCTCGCGCGGCGCCGTGGCGCGGCGATCCAGCGTGGCTGGCTCGCCGAGAAGGTGCTTGATCCCGAGCGGGAAGGGACCGAGCGCACGTTGGATGTGCATGTCTCGCGCCTGCGGAAGAAGCTCGGTGCCTACTCCGGTTTGATCGCCACAGTCTGGGGAGTCGGCTACCGTTTTGACGGGGAACTCGCTCCGTGAGCCTGCGTTCCCGACTCGTCTTGGC
>JAJFFA010000118.1 GCA_021776885.1 Planctomycetota bacterium | reverse complement strand
GCCAGGCGCGCGAGGGCCGCCCCGACCTGCTCCAGGGCCAGGCTGCCGTCCGCAGCGCGGGGCAGGAACGAGGCGCGCGGGTGGGGCTCGGGCGCGGGGGCGAGGGGGCCCTCCCACTCGACCTCGTCGAGCATCAGGACGGGGTAGAGCGGAGTCCCGTCGCCCGCGAGCAGCTGCAGCTGCCAGGGCAGGTAGCCCTGGGCCAGGCCGAGGAAGGGGGCCGGCCGGTCGAGGCGCTCGAAGAGCCGCGGACCGGGGACCTCGTGCAAGAGCACCAGGGTGTGGGGACCGCGGGGCAGGTGGGCCTCGAACTCGAGCTGGATCGGGGCCTCTTCGGGAGCGCTGACGTCGCTCTCGGCCAGGATGCGCGTGCTGGCTGCGTTGCGCAGGGTGAGGTGCGCCGCGCGTCCGCTGCTCGAGGCCACGCCGCTCAGCCGCACGCGCACCCGGTAGAGCCCGGCCTGGCGCACGAAGTCGTCGGGCAGCTTCACGCGCAGCTCCTGTCCCGGCCAGAGATCGACGCGCAGGTCCTCGGCACTCTGCGCCGGGAAAGAGACGGCGCCGCCGAGGAGCTCGAGGGCGCCGGCACGGAAGCGCGCGGGCGGCACGGGGTCGGGCGGATAGGCCGCGTCCAGGATGGCCTCGGCCGCGGCGAGGTAGCGCTCGATGTGGGCGGGGGAGAGGGACAGGGTCGCGCCCATGCGCTCGAAGCCATGCCAGGTGTCGTCGGGGATCAGGCCCTCGTCGCCCAGCACGTCGAAGCGCAGGCCGAAGAGGTCCTCGATGCTGCAGGCGTACTCCGCGCGGGAGAGGCGCCGCAGGGGCGTCTCGGCGCCCCGGCGGCTGCGCGCGTCTTGCCCCGCGGCGAGCTGCGTACCGAGCCAGTCGATCAGCTGCGCGCGCTGCTGGGCGTCGGGCTGGGCGCTGTGGCGTGGGGGGGGCATCTCGCCCGTGCTGAGGCGGTCCAGGACATCGAGCCAGCGCGCGGCGCTGGCGGCGTCGTCGAAGTCCCGCGCCAGGGTGTCCAGGCGCAGGCCCGCCTTCGGCTCCAGCGCTCCGTGGCAGTCGAAGCAGTGCTGCTCGAGGAAGGGACCCAGGGGGCCCTCGCTGCCGGACTCGCCCGGGGTGGCTCCCGGAAGCAGGGTCAGGGCCGTGAGGACCAGGCCCAGGCCGGCGGTGCGACGGGCACCTCGCCTCACTCGCCCTGGCCCCCGGCGGCCTTCCCGTGCTCGGTCTGCCTTGCCCGCTCGAGTTCGGCGGCGAGCTCAGGCGGCGCGGCGAAGAGCGAGTCCGGCAGCTCCACGCCGTGCACGACGCGCTCGTAGGTCCAGACCTGGGTGCCCTCTTCCTGCCCGGGGGCGGAGAGGAACGCGGAGACCTTCATCGGCAGCCAGACCCCGTCGAACTCGCGGTAGTCGTCGATCTCGGCCACCACGCGCGTCACCTGGCCGTGCTGCTCGGTGTCGCGCGTGCGCCGCACCAGCCGGCCGCTGGCGACGTCGTAGCACTGGGTGTAGCGCTCGCCGCTCGGGGTCTCGAGCTGGACCTGGTACGCGGGCTGGCCGCGCACCTCGACCCGCGCCAGGGTCTCGACGTGGACGAAGCGGCGCTTCCAGTCGAGGGCTCCGTGCATCCGCGCCTTGTCCCGCGTGCGCGTCTTCTGGATGCCCTCGAGCAAGCGCACGTCGCCGGCGCTGGCCGTGCCGTCCGCAGCGGCCTGTCCCGGCCGCCACTCCCAGGCGTTCTCGCCGTCGCAGACCGTGACCTGCGAGAAGGCGTCGCCGTCGTACAAGGTGTGGCTCTCGTCCGGCGCGCGGAACTGTTCGACGACGCGGCAGTCGAACTCGTGTCCGCTCATCTTGAAGGCGAGCTTGCCCTCGCGCCGGCGCGTGCGCAGGGCCAGGTGCGCCGCGCGCCCGCCCGTGGCCTCGACGTGCTTCTCGAGCAGCGTCTCGGCGGCGGGCAGGGGCGCGTCGTCGCCGCGGGCGAGTGCGGCGGAGGCCAGGAGCAGCGGGGTCAGGAGCAGGGCGGCAAGGGCGCGTCGTGTCGATCGGTGCATGGCGGGTCTCGCGGCTCGGGGAACGAAGGGGTCCGAAGTACGCGCAGGAGAGTCGCCCACGGGTGTCCGCTGCTTGCCCGGGAAGTGTCCGGAAAGTGTGCGTAGCGCAAGTCCTACGCGCTGCCCTGCTCCCGGGCCTGCCGACGTGCCAGGTCGAGCCGGAGCTCGGATAGGATCGGGCCGTGGCGGCCGAACGCATCCTGCTGGTGGAAGACGACGCGAAGCTCGCGCCCCTGGTGCAGCGCTTCCTCGAAGACCATCACTTCGAGGTCACCTGGTCGGCCCGCGGGGACGAGGCCTGGCGTGTCTTCCAGCGCCTGGAGCCGGACCTGGTGCTGCTCGACCTGATGCTGCCCGGGCGCGATGGCCTGACCCTGTGCAAGGACATGCGCGCCGCGGGCTCGGCGGGCATCCTGATCCTGACGGCGAGGGGGGACGAGTCGGCGCGCGGCGTCG
>JAJFFA010000117.1 GCA_021776885.1 Planctomycetota bacterium | reverse complement strand
GGTGCGCTTCTGCGTCGTCGACGGAACGGGACAGCCCGCGCAGGGCAAGGCGTCGGTCTCGATCCTGCCACTGCTGTTCCTGGGCGAGCCCCTCGACGGCGAGGGCTGCTTCGTGGCCCGCGACGTGCCCCCCGGGCGCTGCTACGTGGCCGTGGCGGGGGAGGGGCTCGAGGAGCGCATCTTCCCGATCGTCGTGCGCTCCGGAGAGAGCCGCGACCTGGGAACCCTGGAGCTCTCCCGGGCCCGCGACCTCGCCGGCCGCGTCACCGACCGCAGCGGAGCGGGCTGTCGCGTGCTCGTGCGCCTGCGAGCGCAGGGCGACTCGTGGGCGGCCGAGCGCTCGGTCAACGCGGACCGCGCCGGCCACTTCGTCTTCGAGGGGGTCGGGCCGGGGCCCTACTGGGTCGACGTCGTGCCGGAGAAGCGGGACGGCCGCGTGCTGGGCTCGGCCGTGGTCGAGGCCACGCCCCGGATCACGCCCGAGGGCGTCGAGCCGACCCAGCAGGTGTGGCTCGTCGCCGAGCGGGCGGTGGCCTTCGAGCTGCAGCGCGGAGGGTTCGGTCGCGGCACCTTCGAGTACGACGTGCTCGACGAGGCGGGCCGCGCCGTGGCGCGCGGCGAGCTGCTGCGCCACGCGAGCGAGACGCTCCGGCTCCTGCCCGGTGCCTACACCCTGCGCCTGCGCCGTGCCGACGACGAGGACCAGCGCCAGGGCTTCGTGGTCGAGGGTCCGGGGCAGCTCGTGGTCGACTGAGGTCGGGGGGCATGCGCCCGGGGCGCGTGCCCCCCGACTCCTGTCACTGGAAGACGATGTTGAGCCCGTTCGACGTGCTGAAGGGCTCGACCATGCCGTCGCCGTCCTGATCGCCCGCGGACATCGTCTCGCGGAACCAGTACTGGAAGTTCAGACTGGCGCCAGAAATGATCGGCGAGGCGTAGCCCGCATTGCCATCCAGGACCGACGTGGCCACGTTGCCCGAACCCGCGGTCAGGGGGAAGACACGGCGGGTCGAGCCACCCACACAGCGCACGCCCTCGCCGAAGGGGGGCTCGGCCGCGAGCTGGTTCGGACCGAAGAAGAACAGCCCCGTGGTGTTGGGCACCGGCTCGGCGAAGAGCGTCAGGTCCAGGGGATCGGCCAGGGTCGAACCCTCGGCCGTCACCATGGCGCCAGCGCCCGTCGAGTTCAGGGAAGCCGTGCAGTAGGGCGTACCCACGGTCTCGCACTCGTCCGGCACACCGCTCATGTCGTTGTCGGTCGAGGTGCCCGCCGCGATGTCGCAGTCGTCCGGGACGCCGTTCTCGTTGCAATCCTCACTGGAACCCGAGGCGATATCGCACTCGTCCGGGTCGCCGTTCATGTTGCAGTCGTTGCTGCTGCCGTCGGCGAGATCACACTCGTCGGGGCGGCCGTTGTTGTTGCAGTCCAGGCTGCCTCCGCCGAGGGCCAGGTCGCACTCGTCCGGGACTCCGTTCATGTTGCAGTCCTCGCTCGCGCCCGAGGCGATGTCGCACTCGTCCGGGACGTTGTTCAGGTTGCAGTCCTGACTGGTTCCCACGAGGATGTCGGTCTGGTCGTTGACGCCGTTGTTGTTGCAGTCGTTCTCGCACTCGTCGGGAACACCGTTCATGTTGGCGTCAGCACTGCTGCCGTCCGCGATGTCGCACTCGTCCGGCAGCCCGTTGTTGTTGCAATCGGGGTTGTCGCACTCGTCCGGTACACCGTTCTGGTTGCAGTCCGTGCTGGTCCCCGACGCGATGTCGCACTCGTCCGGGATGTCGTTGTTGTTGCAGTCAGGCGAGTCGCACTCGTCCGGCACGCCGTTCATGTTGCAGTCCAGGGATCCACCGACGGCGATGTCGCACTCGTCGGGGATGTTGTTGTTGTTGCAGTCCTGACTGGTCCCCGTGGAGAGGTCGCAGTCGTCGGGGACGCCGTTGCCGTTGCAGTCGGTGTCGCAGCTGTCCGGGACGCCGTTGTTGTTGCAGTCCGGGGCACCATTGTCGATCTCGCACTCGTCGAGAATGCCGTTCATGTTGCAGTCGTCGCCGTTGCCGGAGGCGAAGTCGCAGGTGTCCGGGATGTCGTTCTCGTTGCAGTCGAGGGCACCGTTCGAGAGATCGCAGTCGTCCGGGATGTTGTTGTTGTTGCAGTCCGTCTCGCACTCATCCGGGATGCCGTTCGGCTGGCAGTCGGAGCTGGCGCCCGAGGAGATGTCGCACTCGTCCGGGACCGTGTTGCCGTTGCAGTCCTGGCTGACGCCGTTCGCGATATCCTGGTTGTCCGGGATGCCGTTGTTGTTGCAGTCGGATTCGCATTCGTCCGGCACGCCGTTGCCGTTCAGGTCCATGCTGCCGCCACCGGGGGCGACATCACAGCTGTCCGGACGGCCGTTGTCGTTGCAGTCCGGCACCGAGCCATCCGCCACCTCGCAGGTGTCCGGAACGTCGTTGCCGTTGCAGTCCGGTGAATCGCACGAGTCGGGCACGCCGTTCTGGTTGCAGTCCGGCACCGAGCCGTCCGCCACCTCGCAGGAGTCCGGAATGTCGTTATTGTTGCAGTCGTCGCTGGCGCCGCCATTCGCGGTGTCGCACTCGTCGGGCACACCGTTCATGTTGCAGTCGGGGCTCGTGCCGCTGGCCACGTCGCACTCGTCCGGGATGTCGTTGTTGTTGCAGTCCTGGCTGGCGCCACCATTCGCGGTGTCGCAGTCGTCCGGGATGCCGTTGCCGTTGCAGTCCAGCTCGGCGCCCGAGGCGATCTCACACTCGTCCGGGACGTTGTCGTTGTCGCAGTCACCGCTGGTTCCGGTGGTGATATCGCAGCGGTCAGCGACGCCGTTGTTGTTGCAGTCCGGCTCGCACTCGTCCGGCACGCCGTTGTTGTTGCAGTCGTCGCTGGTCGCAGCGACGTCGCACTCGTCGGGGATCCCGTTCCCGTTGCAGTCATCACTGAGGCCGCTGGCGATATCGCCATCGTCGGGGATGCCGTTTGCGTTGCAGTCCCCCTGGCACTCGTCCGGGACGCCGTTGCCGTCCACGTCCGGGCTGCCGCCGCCGATGGCGACGTCACAGGCGTCCGGGCGACCGTTGCCGTTGCAGTCGGCGGCTCCACCGGCGACGTCACACTCGTCCGGTACGTTGTTGTTGTCGCAGTCGGGGTCGCACTCGTCGGGGATGCTGTTGTTGTTGCAGTCGTTCATGTCGAGCTCGCACTCGTCAGGAACGTTGTTGTTGTTGCAGTCCTCGCTCGCGCCCCCGCCCGCGGTGTCGCAGTCGTCCGGGATGCCGTTGAGGTTGCAGTCCAGCTCGGCGCCGGAGGCGATCTCGCACTCGTCCGGGACGTCGTCGTTGTCGCAGTCGCCGCTGGTCATGTTGGCGATGTCGCAGTCATCGGCAACGCCGTTCATGTTGCAGTCCGGCTCGCACTCGTCCGGCACGCCGTCGCTGTCGCAGTCGACCGAGAAGCCGTCCTCGATATCGCACTCGTCGGGGATCAGGTTGGTGTTGCAGTCAGCGCTGAAGCCGCTCGCGATGTCGACGGCGTCCGGCACCCCGTTCTCGTTGCAGTCCGCCGGACACTCGTCCGGAACCCCGTTCCCGTCGACGTCGTTGGAGGTGCCACTCGCGATGTCGCACTCGTCCGGGACGTCGTTGTTGTTGCAGTCCTCGCTGTCATCGTCGCGGATGTCACAGAAGTCCGGCACCCCGTTGTTGTTGCAGTCCTCCTCGAAGCCGTTGGAGATGTCGCAGTCGTCGAGGATGCCGTTGTTGTTGCAGTCCTGGCTGGTCCCGCTGGCCAGGTCGCACGAGTCCGGCACGCCGTTCATGTTGCAATCGAAGGCGTTGCCGCCCGCGATGTCACACTCGTCCGGGACGCCGTTGTTGTTGCAGTCCTGGCTGGTGCCGCTGGCGATGTCCACACTGTCGGGAACCCCGTTCCCGTTGCAGTCAGCGCCGCCCTGGGCGGAGGCCAGGGACGGGAGCGAGAGGAGGATGCCCAAACAAGTGCAGGCGCGGAGAGCCATCGCGGCGCGCTGCATGAGGGTTCGGTTGTGATTCATTGGGAAGGAGGGGGGATTCGGGTCGATTGGATCGGGAGAAAGCCCCCCGGCCGCCCGGAGGATGGGCGCATGGAGGGAGGGTCGTAGAGAGAGAATCCCGGTCGCGGGCCGCTCGACGCACGGAGCCCGTGGGGATGCGGCGTCGGAGGAGCTAAGCGCTTCTCCATGCGTGGGTTAGGCCAAGAGTCCCGGCTCACGAAGCGCTGGCTTTTCTCGGCTGGAGATGCGGCATCCAGCGCCAGGACATCCCTTAACTCCCGCGTGCCGGGGGGCCCTGGCGACCCATGCCGCCGCGGGGCAGGCCGGGCAGCGAGCGCTCCCGCGACACGAAAGAGCGAGGCGCGCCCCCGTCTCCGGGGGC
>JAJFFA010000116.1 GCA_021776885.1 Planctomycetota bacterium | reverse complement strand
CGTCGTCCCCACGGCTCGGCACGCAGATGCGCAGCCCCGGGATCTCGCGCAGGGCGCCGATCGAGTTGTCGTTGTGGAAGTGGCCTCCAAAGCCCTTCTGGTAGGCGAGACCGGCGATGCGCACGACCATCGGGTTCGTGTACTGCCCGTTCGAGAAGAACGCCAGGGACGCCGCCTCGCCGCGCAGCTGGTCGATGGCGTTGTGCAGGTAGGCCAGGTAGCTGATCTCGGGCACCGGCAGGAGCCCGAGGTGCGCGGCCCCCTGGGCCACCCCCAGGATGGTCGTCTCGTCCAGCAGCGTGTCGAACACGCGCGCCAGCCCGAAGCGCTCTTGCAGCCCCTGGGTCACGCCGTACACACCGCCCTTCTTGCCCACGTCCTCGCCGAAGACGATGGCCTCGGGCACGCGGATCATCTCGTCGGTCAGGGCGGCGTTGATCAGGGCCGCCAGGCTGCGGCGGGCCGGAGAGTTCGCACGCTCGGGCAGGACGCTGCCGAAGGTGCGCGCGCGCGCCTCCGGGTCGATGGGCGTCAGGGCCGCCCGTCGACAGCGCTGCTCGTCGTAGGGAGCCAGGGGCGCCACGACCTGGGCCCGGGTCTCGAGCCGCGGGCGGCGCATGGCCTCCAGCTCCGTGGCCCTGACGCGCTCGCGGGTGGAGCGCACCACCTCCACCAGGGTCTCGGGCCGCGCCGCGCCCGTCTCGATCAGGCGCCGAGCGTTGGCCAGCAGCGGGTCGCGCGACTCGATCTCCTCGATCTCGGCCAGGCTGCGGTAGGCCGTCTCGACGTCGCTGCCGGCGTGCCCCCAGAGCCGCACGCAGGGCATGCGCAGGAACACCGGGCCGCGGGTCGAGCGGCAGGTCTCGATCGCGAGGCGCGTCGTCTCCCAGACCGCGTCGACGTCGCCATCCGCCTCGAAATAGCGCAGGTGCGACAGACCCGAGAAGAAGTCGCGGATCCAGTTCCGCGGCGTGTCGACCGAGATCCCGATGCCGTTGTCCTCGCACACGAACAGGATCGGCGTGGGCTTGCCACGCCGGTGGGCGTAGCGCGCGGCATTGAGGCCCGCCAGGGCCGTGGCGTGGTTGACCGACGCATCGCCGAAGGTGCAGCACACGATCGCGTCGCTGGGCAGGTGCGTATCGAAGCGCAGGCGCCGCGCGCGCGACAGGGAGAAGGCCAGGCCCACGGCCTTGGGCAGGTGCGAGGCGATGGTGCTGGTCTGCGGCGGCACCCACAGCTCGCGGCTGCCCCAGACCTTGTGGCGCCCGGCGCTGATCGGATCCTGAGCCGAGGCGCAGAAGCTGAGCAGGGTGTCGAAGAGCGGCGTGCTCCCGGCCAGGCGCCGCGCCCGGGCCATCATCAGCGCACCCGAGCGATAGTGCAGGAAGCACGGATCGCTGATCCGTAGCTGCGCGCCCAGAACGGCGTTCTGCTCGTGGCCCGCGCTGGCGATGGTGTAGAAGCCCGCGCCGGCGTTCTTCAGGCGGCGGGCCGCGACGTCGAGGGAGCGCGACAGGACCTGGTCCTCGAAGAGCCGCAGGAGCTCGCGGGCCGTCACGCGCCGCGCCCCGTCCAGCCGCGCGTCGCCCTCCAGAGACACGCTCGCCGCACGTGCCGAGGCGAGGTACGCGTCGAGGTTCTTCTCGACGATTTCGACGCGGTTGAGGGTCATTCTGCTGCGGCCGGGGCGGCGACGTGGGCGGAGAGACTACCAGCCCATGGGGCCTTGGCCAGTGCGCGGACCCGGTCTGCAGCCGCGCGCCCCCAGATAACGGGGCGCGCAATAGCGGGGCGCGCCGAAAAAAACGGCGCCCGAAGAAGGTCGACCTCCTCCGGGCGCGCGCGGCTCAGAGCTGTGTCCACGGCCGCTCCCGGGCACAGCCCGGACGGTCGTGGGGTGACGGGGAACCAAAGAGACTCGAGCCGCGCCCCGGGCTCTCCCTGGCGGGCTCCTTCGAGCGCGCACTGAAGATCCCCTCAGACCCGGACGCAGCGTCCCGAACGCGGCCGCAGGCAGGCGACACGACCTCGCTCGAGGGGCGCAGGTATAGCCCGGCCCCCAGGCCCGCGATACGAAAACCCTTTGACGCTTTTGACCTCGGCCCGCGGCAGGGGGTCAGGCGATGGGGCGCGGCCCCAGGGGTCCCAGGGCCAGGATCTCGGCCACCGCATCCAGGGCGGAGACCACCTCCGCGCGCGTCGCCGGCGTGGCCAGGCAGACCCGCACGGCGTCCGGCGCGACCCCATCGCCGGCCAGGAACGCGGCAGCCGAGGTCAGGCCGATGCGCCGCTCGCGCAGGCGCGACACCAGGTCGTCCGCGCTCCACGCAGGCGGCAGCTCGAACCAGACGTGGCTGCTCAGGGAGCTCGAAGGACTCGCCGCGGCGCCGAAGCGCTCGTCGAAGAGCGGGCGGCGGGCGGCGACCTCACGCCGCTTCCAGCTCGCGACGCGCTCGGCAGTGCCGTCATGGATCCAGTGGGTCACGATCTCGGCCGTGATCGGCGATGCCATCCAGCAAAAGGCCGACGAGCTGACGACCAGGCGCTCGATCAAGGTCGCGCAGCCCTGCTCCTCGGGCACGACGACCCAACCGATGCGCAGCCCCGGCGCCAGGGCCTTCGACACGGACTTCAGGAAGAAGGTGCGCTCCGGCGCGAGGGCGGCGATGGGCGCCGGCGGGTCCTCGAGCAGGAAGCCGTAGGTGTCGTCCTCGATCACGAACGCGTCGTAGCGCCGCGCGAGGTCGGCGATGGCCTGGCGTCGCTCGAGGGAAAGGGTCGCGCCCGTGGGGTTCTGGACGTTGGGCATGACGTAGAGCACCCGCCCGCGCCCGCTCTTCAGGGCGCTCTCGAGGGCCTCGGGCAGGAGCCCCTCGTCGTCCTGCGCCAGGCCGTGCACACCGCGATTCAGGCACTCGAGCAGACCGAGGATGCCCGGGTAGGTGAGGGCTTCGCAGAGCACGTCGTCCCCGGGCTTCGTGAGGGTCGCGAGCACCGACGCCAGGCCGTGCTGCACCCCGGCGCTGACGAGGACCCGCTCGGCCGAGCAGACGAGCCCGCTGCTCTGCACCAGGCGCGCGCCGGCCGCGCGATGGGTCTCGAGGCCGGCGAGGGGATAGCGGTCGAAGAGCTGGGACGAGTCCCCGGCGGCGATGCGCGCCAGCACCGCCGAGCGCTCCTCCTGGGTCGGCCCGCCGGTGGGCAGGTTGAAGCCCAGGTCGATCTCGACCCCGCTCGTCCCGAGCAGGCTCTTGTGCGGACCGCTCGGCCGGGGCGAGCGCACGAAC
>JAJFFA010000115.1 GCA_021776885.1 Planctomycetota bacterium | reverse complement strand
CGAGCTCGAGGACGGCTTCGAGATCAGTGGCCGCGTGACGGGCATGCCCGACGACGCCCCCTCCGGCCTGGAGGTTTCAGCGCGCCCGGCTCAAGGCGGCTCCCTCGCGGGTCTCGACCTCGACCTGGCGCTGGGTGGCCCCGAGTCGCGCAGCGCCGAGGTCGGGCGCGGCGGCGAGTTCAGCCTGCGCGGGCTGCGCGGCGGCGCGAAGTACAGCCTCGTCGCGCGCACCCCTGGCCAGGGCATCTTCGGTTCGTCCAGTCAGACGGACCGCATCCAGGCCGAGTCCGGCGAACGCGGGGTCGAGCTGCCCTGGTCCCCCGGGGCGGCCCTCGTCTTCCAGGCCATCGACGCCGTCAGTGGCGCGCCCCTCGAGGAGCTGCAGGTTGAAGCCGGCTTCGGCTGGACGCGGCCCCTGGTCGACGAGGACGGACGCAGCCGGCGCCACTTCCCCGACGGGCGCGTGCGCTTCGACGGACTGCGCCCGACCGCGGACGGCGACCCGGCCTCACTGCGTGTGACCGCGATGGGCTACGAAGAGTTCGAAGAGAGCGGCATCTCCATGCGCGCCTCCGAGGAGAAAGACCTGGGTGTGCTGCGCTTCACGCGCATCCCGCTGGTGCGTGTCGACGTGCGCGACCCCGCGGGCAACCCGGTGGCCGGGGCGCAGGTCGTGCTCGCGCCCTACGAGCCGGACCAGGGCGGTGCAGTCAGCATGCGTGTCACGCGCTCGATCAGCGTCGACGGGGATGGCGACACCTACGTCGACCACGGGGACATGCACAGCGGTCGCACGAACGCAGAGGGCGTCTGCACCCTGACCAGCCTCCCCGGCCGGGACGCGACGCTCAAGGTCCGCGCGGACGACTTCGCACCGTACAAGAGTGAGATCCTGTCTCTGCCCGGGGTGGGGGACTTCGAGCACGGCGTGCGCCTGACCCCCGGGGGCACGGTCGAGGTGCACGTGGTCGACGTCGCCGGCGAAGCGGTGCGCGGCGCCCGGGTCGAACACCGTGCGCCCGGCGCCTCCACGGGCTTCGATCCCAGCGAGCATCTCGGCAACCACTTCGCTCCCGTGCGCACCGACGCCAACGGACTGGCGCGCTTCGAGCACCTGGCTGTCGGCGTCCACGGCTTCCGCATCGACGAGTCGAACGCGTCCACGGGGGGCATGACCTTCTCGTTCGCCGGGCTCGAGGGCGGCGGCCCCGAGTACGACGACATCGAGGTGACCGCGGGCGAGGTCGCCAGCCTGACCCTCGAGACCTCGCCCCGCGGCTCGGTCCGCGGGCGCATCACCGAGGACGGTATGCCCCTGGCCGGGGCCAAGCTGGAGCTGACCGAGGAGGGCGTCGACCCGATGCACGCCATGATGGGCGGCGGCGGAGCGATGGCGACCACCGACTCGGACGGCATCTACAGCTTCGAGGACCTGCAGGTCGGCGCTTACCAGCTCGAGCTGCGCCACGACTCGCGTGCCATGCCCACCAAGGCGAACGTCGACGTCGACGTGGCGGAGAACGTCTTCGACCTCGATCTCGACGTGACCGTCATCGAGGGGCGGGTGCTCGACGACGGCGGCGAGGCCCTGGCCGGCATCCGGGTCCAGGCCGAACGTGACGAGAGCGGCGGCGGCGCTTCTGCCCGCCCGCGCATGATGATGGTGGCCATGACCTCCGACGGCGACAACGAGAGCACCGTGATCACCGCCGGCTTCGGCGAGACGCCCCCGGTCCAGACCGACGCGGAGGGCTACTACCGCCTGCGCGGCGTCGACCCCGACGTCCCGTTGATCGTGACGGCCAAGGGCGACGCCTTCGCGCCGGGGCGCTCGGAGTCCTTCGAGCTGAGCCCCAACGAGACGCGCTCGGGGGTCGACGTCGAGCTGTCGCCCGCGGGCTCGCTGCGGGCCCGCGCCATGCGCGCGGACGGAAGCCCCGTGCGCCAGGCGATCGTCACGGCGCGCTTCCGCGGTGAGGGCGCCGACGAGGGCGCGCGGCCGGAGGTGGTTCTGACCGACGCCAAGGGCGAGGCCGTCTTCGAGGGGCTGGCCCCGGGGCCCTGGGAGCTCGGCCTGCGCATGATGGGCGCGGGCGGCAGCGATCCCATCGTGCAGATGGCGGATGTGGTGGTCGGCGAGCAGGCCGAGGCCACCTTCGACGTGCCCTGATCCTTCGACGCGCCCTGGGCAGGGGCGCGGGTTCCGGTCATCCTCGAACGCGGGGCCGCCAGTCGGTGGCCCCTCTCCCGCCGCCCGCCGAGTCGACATGCGCACGCCCCTGATCCTGGTCTCCGTCGTCCTGCTCCTCGCCCTGGGGGGTGTCTGGTTCCTCGTGCGCCAGGATGGGATGGGTGGCGACGTGCAGGCGGCGGACTTCGAGTTGCCCCTGCCTGGTGCGAGCGCGGGGTTGGCCGACTCCGTGTCCGGGGCGCGCGACGAGGTCCCCCTCGGAGTGACCCAGAGCGACGCCCGCGCCGTGGACCTGGCGCGTGGCGCGGGCACCTCCGAGACCCCGGCTGAGGTCAGCGAGGAGGGCCAGGCCCGGCCCCAGCTCATCGGGCGCGTGGTCGACAGCGCGGGCCGCCCCGTCGCGGCGGCTGCCGTCCACGCGCGCAGCGGCATCGACTGGCTCGGGCTGCCCCTCGACATGGAGCGCGAGCACCGCGGCCTGCGCTGGGGCGGCGTGACCCGGCGTGTCGAGACGCGGGCGGACGGGCGCTTCGCCATCGACTCGGGCCTCGAACTCGGCCCCCTGCGCCTGGCCGTGCGCGCCGCCGGGTTCCGTCCGCACTACGACGACCGGCTCAACCTGTCGCGGGCCAGCGCGGAGGCGGCGGCGGTCTTCGGCGACCTGGGTGACCTGATCCTCGAGCCGGGTCTGGTTCTGGCCGGTCGCGTCGTCGACCGTCAGGGTCAGCCGGTCGCCGCAGCCCAGGTCCTGCAGGCGATCCGCCGCGGGGCGGGGGGCATGCAGGTCGACGTGCCCGGGCGCGGGGTGCCCCTGGCCAGCACCGATGCCGAGGGGCGCTTCGTCCTCGACCAGCTGCTCGAGGGCCCCTGGTGCATGATCGTCGACGCGACCCGGCACGCCGTGACGGAGTTCAGCGGACGCACGCGCGCAGATGGCGAGCCCCAGACCGGGCTCGAGTGGGTCGTCGAGCCTGGCGAGACGCTGCGCGGGCGGCTCGTGGACATGCCCGTCGAGCTGCGCCACGACCTGCGCGTCGAGGCGCGGCCGAAGTCGGCGCCGGAGGGCGCGGACGAGGCGCCTGGAGCCGGTTCCGGGCCGGTGGCTCATCCACGCTTTCGGCGCGCCGAGCTCGATGCCCAGGGCGGCTTCGTTCTGGCCGGCCTCATGCCCGGCAGCACCTGGCGCGTGACCACCTGGCGGCGCGGGGCCGAGGAGCGCTGGGAGCGCGACTCCAGCGTCGAGGGTGTGGACGCCTACGCGGGCACGAGCGGCCTCGAGCTGCGCTATCGCCCTGCGGCGAGCCTGGCCTTCCGCGTCCGCGATGGGCACAGCGGCGCCGCGCTCACGAGCTTCGTGGCCTGGGCTGGCAGCGGCGGCAACCTGTCGGCCCTGCGCACGCAGGCCGATGACGCGGGCGAGCGCGAGGTGCTGCGTGAGCACCCCGGCGGGGCTGCGCGCTTCGAGGAGCTGCAGCTGCCCGAGGGCGAGACGGCGCGACTCCTGGTGCGCGCGGTGGGCTACGCCGAGCACGAGGTCACGGACCTCGCCCTGGCCCCCGGCCAGGTCCTGGACCTGGGCGAGCTCTCCCTCGAGCCCGCCCCCGAGCTGCGGGTGACGGTGCGCGAGCGTGCGAGCGGCGAGCCGGTCGAGGGCGCGGGCGTGTACCTGGGTGACGACGAGAGTGGCATCGAGTGGCTGGCGCGCAGCGGCAACGAGGCCTTCGGGCACTCGGGTCTGCGCTACGCGCGCACGGACGCGTCGGGGCTCGCGCGTCTGGCCCCCTTGGCGGGCACGGCCGGCCAGCTGTATCTGCACTCCGAGGGCCACGCCGCCATCGATCCCATCCCGGTGGCGCCTGTGCTCGGACCCGAGCCCCTCGAGGTCGAGGTCGAGCTCTCCGCGGGGGGCACGGTCCGGGTGCAGGTGCGCGACGACTCCGGGCGTCCGGTCGAGGGCGTGGCCGTGCAGCACGAGCACATCGATCCTGGCCAGAGCGAGGAGGACTCCTACTTCGATGGCTCCGGATCGACCAAGAGTGACGCCGAGGGCGAGCTGGCATTCGAGCACCTGGTCGTGGGGCAGCACGCCTTCCGCGTCGCGGCCGACCAGGGCCTCGCGGGTCGAGTCTTTGGTGGGGTCGAGGTGGACGAGTCCTGGGAGCGCGTCTCCGTGGCCGAGGGCGAGGAGCAGCTCCTCGAGCTGCACGCTCCAGCCCGCGGCAGCCTGCGCGGCGTGGTGCGCGAGGCGGGGCGCCCCCTCGCCGGGGCCCTGCTCAAGCTCAGCCCGCTCGAGGAGGTGCAGGCGGTCTCGTTCCTGATCGCGGGCGCTGGGGGCGCGGATCCGTACTCGACGACCAGTGACTACGCGGGGGCCTTCGAGCTGACCGGCGTGGGCTGTGAGGACTACGAGCTGAGCGTGACCCACCCCGATCGCTGCATGCCCTGGCGCGGGGAGGCGACGGTCCTGCCCGAGGGCAGCCGCCTGGACGTGGAGCTCGAGGTGGTCGTGATCGAGGGGCGCGTGGTGGACGCTGCGGGCGAGCCCGTCGCAGGCGCCCTGGTGCGTGTGCGGCCCAAGCAGCGGCGTCCGTTCCGTGGCGCCTTGGGGGGGGCGGTCAGCGTCAGCGAGGACGAGGAGGGCGAGCTGCGGCCGAACTGGCGCGCCGGCCTGGAGCAGGACCGCACGCGCACTGCGGACGACGGCAGCTACAGCCTGCGCGGCGTGGAGTCCGGCATCGCGCTCAACCTGTCGGTCAGCGCCTCGATGGCCAAGACCCAGAGCCGTGAGATCGAGCTGGCGCCTGCCGAGCTACGTTCCGACGTGGACTTCGCCCTCGAGCGTGCGGGCGAGCTGTTGCTGCGCGTCGAGGGCGAGGGCCCGCGCGCCTTCGTGCGCTTCAGCTGCAAGCGCATCACCGTGGGCGACGAGCGCCCGACGACCCGCGGCTCGGGCCAGTACGGCCCGGGGGAACGACGCGTCGACTCGCTCGTGCCCGGGCGCTGGAGCGTGTCCGCGACGATCGGCGCCGACGAGGACG
>JAJFFA010000114.1 GCA_021776885.1 Planctomycetota bacterium | reverse complement strand
CCCGGGCGGCTTCGGCACCCGCCCGCTGCTCGAGGACGGCGAGGTCCTGGCCTGGATCCAGCGCACGGGCGCTTCCGCGGAGCTGGTCACGTCGGTCTGCACGGGCTCCCTGCTCCTGGCCCGCGCCGGCCTCCTGGACGGCAAGCGCGCCACGACCCACCACGGCGCCCTCGACACCCTGGCGGAGACGCCTGCAGTCGAAGTCTGCCGCGACACCCGCTTCGTCGACGACGGCGTCATCACCTCGGCCGGCGTCGCGGCGGGCATCGATATGGCCTTCCACGTCGTCGAACGCTTCTGCGGCCGCGCGGTGGCCGACGAGACGGCGCACTACATCGAGTACCCCCGCGTCTGAGGCGTACGCCTCCGTACGCCCCGCGGGTTGAGGTATCCTAGGGACACCATGATTTCCTCCATCCTGCTGCCCCTGGCGCTCCTCGGCTTCAGCAGCCAGACGCCGACCCAGTTCTTCCCGCTCCAGCGCACGGCCACGCAGGACCCCGGCCGCTCGGGCGAGGAGCTGGTCCTCGATGCGGCCCTGATCGCCCAGCTCAACGCCGCTAGCCTGGACGCGGTGCGCCTCGTCAACGTGCCCTTCCCCGGCGGCGCCGACGTGGTCCTGGAGCTCGAGCGCGTGCGCGTCGACTTCTCGCGCGCCGAGCTGGTCCTCGACGGCGTCTCCCAGGGCTTCGGCGTCGACACCAGCCAGGTCTCGATCTGGAGCGGGCAGGTCGCGGGCGACCCGACCTCCGAGGCCTTCTTCGGCTTCTCGGCCAGCGGCTCGCGCGGCGGGTACCGCACGGCGGGCGAGTGGGTGCACCTCTTGGCGGAGCCGGGGCCGGACGGCACCTGGCAGCGCCCGGGCGCGCGCCTGATCAGCGGCCGTGAGCTGGATGCCCTGGGCGCGACCTTCGATGCGTCCTGCGAGGGCGCGCTCCTGACCACGGCCGGCGCCCAGGCCCCGGCCCCGCCGACGACCCCGGGCAGCGGTCAGGTCTCGGGCTCGATCGAGACCCTCGAGTGTCGCGTCGCCTGGGAGACGGACTACCAGCTCTTCACGCGCTTCAACACGTACAACGGGATGCGCAACTACACGATCATGCTGCTCAGCGCGGTCGCGTACCGCTACCGCGAGCAGGTCGACGTCGAGCTCGTCCCGGTGCACCTGGGCTTCCACACGGACGTCAACGACGGCTGGGCCACCCCGGACGTCCCGGGCTCGAGCGCGGGCGACCTGCTGAACGAGTTCCGCCTGGCCTGGATGGGCAACATCCCCAACAACGGCCACCTGGCGCACTTCGTCAGCGGAGCCGGCCTGGGTGGGGGAGTCGCCTACCTCGAGACCCTCTGCAACAGCTCCTTCGGCTTCGCGGTCAGCGCCAACATCACCCACTTCGGCCGCCTGCCGGACAGCCCCGCCACCCAGGGTCCCCTGACCTGGGACTTCTACGTGATCTCCCACGAGGCGGGCCACAACTTCGGGTCGCCGCACACCTTCGACTACAACCCGCCGATCGACGACTGCCCCAACACGTGCACCGACATGGGCACGATCATGAGCTACTGCCACCTGTGCCCGGGTGGCAACGCGAACATCACGACCTACTTCCACCCGCGCGCGGTGACGCGCATGCGCAATCGCGCCGAGGCCTCGTGCCTCCCGCTCTACTGCGGAGCCGTCAACTACTGCCGCGGCCGCCCGAACTCCTTCTCGGCAGGCGGCGGCGTGATGGCCTACTCGGGCTCGACCCGCATGGCGTCCAACAACCTGACCCTCGAAGCCCTCGACGTGGTCCCCGGCACCTTCGGCCTCTTCTACTACGGCGACACCCAGATCCAGGTGCCCTTCGGCGAGGGCCTGCGCTGTGTCGGCGCGGGCTCGAACGCCATCTTCCGCCTGCTGCCGGTCACGGCCGCGGACGGCTTCGGCGCCAACTCCCGCGCCCTCGACCTGGGCGCCCCGCCGGCGAACGCCGGGGCGGGCGCCATCACCCCGGGCTCGACCTGGAACTTCCAGTACTGGTTCCGCGACCCCATGGGCGGCCCCGAGGGCTTCAACCTGACGGACGGCCTGGCGGTCAAGTTCTGCCCGTAGGGCGGCGCCCCACTCGCCCCGCCGTGGTGCAAACGAACTCCGCCCCCGGGTGGATCCTCGCCACCTTCGCCCTGTCCTGCAGCGTCCCGCCCACGCCGTCCCCGGCTCCCCTGCGCGTCGCCGCCTGCCAGATCCTGGTGGACGGCGAGCGCGAGGCGGCCTTCGAGCGCATCGACGCGGCTCTGGCTGAAGCGGCCGCGCAGGGGGCGGACATCGCCTGCTTCCCGGAAGCCTGCCTCTTCGGCTGGGTCAACCCGACGGCCCACGCCCAGGCCGACCCGATCCCGGGCCCGACCACCGAACGCCTGGCGGGACTCGCCCGCCGCCACGACCTGATGCTGGCCGTGGGCCTGGCCGAGCGCGATGGCGAGCACCTGTACAACGCGGCCGTGCTGATCGACCGCGATGGCACCCTGCTCCTGCGCCACCGCAAGCGGAACGTGCTGCGGGAGCTGATGGACCCGCCGTACACGCCGGGCACCAGCGGCGCGCCGGGCGATCCGGCCGAGCCGTCCTGGGCCGACACACGCCTCGGCCGCATCGCCCTCCTGATCTGCGCGGACACCTTCGAGGACGCCCTCGTCACGCCTCTCTTCGCCGCCCGCCCGGACCTGGTCCTGGTGCCCTACGGCTGGGCCGCCCCCGCCGCGGACTGGCCGGAGCACGCCCGGAGCCTGCACGCCTGGATCGCCAGCACGGCGCGCCGCACGGGCGCCCCGGTGCTCGGCGTCGACTCGACCGGCGTCCTTGCCCACGGCCCCTGGTCGGGCTTCGTCCTCGGCGGCCAGAGCGCCTTCGCCACTCCGGACGGCAGCCTCTCCGAGCCCCTCGCCGACCGCGCCAGCGAGGTGCGCGTCTTCGACATCCCGCGCCGCTGAGCGCCGGCCCGCCTCAGTCGGCCTCGCACAGCTCTTTGAGCTTGGCCAGGGCCTTGGGCCAGGTGTTGCCCATCATGTTGGCCTCGAAGCCGGCGAGCACCTCGTGCTCGACGCTGACCTCGGTCCCGCCGGGCACGCTCGCGAAGCGGTAGTTCTCGTAGGCGGGCGCCCAGCTGCGCACCCCCGCGCTGCTGGTGTCCTCGACCCCGTTCATGACGAACCCGACGTGCTGGATGGAGAGCGACTCATGCAGCCGATTCTCCGCGATGATGGCCAGCATCCCGCTGCCCGCCACGAGGAAGCGCATGGGCTTGCCCTCCTCCCAGGAGCCCTCGAAGTAGCACCCCGCCATGAACGGCGTCGTCCACTGCGGGTAGCCCTCGGCGCTGAACATGAACTCCCAGACCTCCTCCACCGGGGCGTCGATCACGGTCTTGAACTCGAGGGTCTCGACCTTGGCCATCTCCGCCTCCGGCAGCTCGACCTCTGCCGTCGGCTTCTCGGCCGGCGGGGGAGGTGTCGATTCGGGACAGGCAGCGCAGGAGCTCACGACGAGCAGGCCAGCAGCGAGAAGGCAGGAGACGAGAATCGAGTTCATCACTTCGAGGTGGGGCAAGGGGGGGATGGAAGCGCTGCGCGCTGCGCCCGCGCGCAGCGTGCGTCGGGATCGACTCAAAGCTCCTTCAGGAGCGAGTCGAGATTCTTGAAGGAGGCCTCGTAGCCCTCGGCGAAGCCGGGCTGCATCGCCGCATCGCGCGCCTCCTGGGTCAGGTACTCGATCTCGACGGTGATCGTCGTGCGCCCACCCGCCTCGGCGAAGTTCGAGGTCACGGTGCTGCGCCCTTCCGGCCAGCCCTCGTAGTCCTCGGTGTGGACGATGCGCTCGTGCTCGACGATCTCGAGGAACTCGGCGTTCATGCCCATCTCGAACTGGGGGTTCTTCCAGACGTAGCGTGCGCGGCCACCGACCCGAAAGTCGATCTCACACACGCTGAGCGAGTGGTCGGCAGGCCCGGTCGCCCAGCGCTTGACGATCTCCGGATCGGTGTGCGCGCGCCAGACGAGCGCAAGGGGAGCGTCGAACGCGCGCACGATGCGCGTCGAAGTGGGCGTCGGGTTCGTGAGCTCGAGGGGCTTCATCAGGCTAGTTTCCTTCGTCGGGTTTCTGCAGTTCGTCGAGCACCTGGTCCAGCCTGGCGTAGTTCGCCGCGTACACGGAACGCAGCTGCCCCAACCACACCTCCAGCGCCTTGAAGCCCTCGGGCTTCAAGCGGCACGGACGCGTCTGGGCCACCCGCGAGCGGGCGATCAGCCCGGCCCGCTCGAGCACCTTCAGGTGCGCCGAGATCGTGGGCTGGGTCAGCTCGAAGCCTTGCACCAGCTCGGAGACCGTCGCCGACCCCCGGGCCAGTCGCCCGACGATGCTGCGCCGCGTCGGGTCGGCGAGGGCAGCCAGGGTCTCGGTGATCTGGACCATCTATATAGTTTGGCAGCTATATAGATGGATAGCAATAGAAAAGGGGCCGATCGCTCCTCGTGTGCCCGTGGCGGCCCCTGGCGGGGGTCAGCAGGGGTCAGGGCAGTTCCGCGCTGAGCCGCGCAGGCGCGTAGCCGATGCGATGGGCCAGCAGCTCGAGACGCTCGGCCGCCGGTCGCTCGAAGGGCCCCGCGTACACCGTCCAGGCCCCTTCCCCGTCGAGCCGATACCCGAGGGACGCGCCCGGGGTGGGGGACTCGAGCGAGATTCTCCCGTCGTCGAGGGTCAGTCGTGCCGGCGCCGTCTGCGGTGGCTCGAGCCCCGGCCACAGGTGCTCGGCGACCATGCGTGCTTCGGGCAGCACCAGTCCCAGGTCCCCGGTGCTCTCGATCCAGGCGTCCAGCGCCCCACGCAGGCGCTCGAGGGTGGCCGCGTGCTGCGGGTCCTCGATCAGGTTCACGGTCTCCCACGGATCCTGCGCCGAGTCATACAGCTCCTCCGCGGGCCGCGTGCGCGAGGCGACCTGCCAGCGTGCGCTCCCCGGCGCGCCGTCGGCACGCAGGGCGACCAGGTCTGCGGTCATGGCCAGTCGCTCGCGGTACGCGTTGTCGATCAGGTGCGGCCGGTCGGTGAGGTCGTTGCGCACCAGGCGAAAGCGGCCGTCGCTGACCGAGCGGGCCCGGTCGTACACGCTGTCGAAGCGGTCGGCGTGGGCGAAGGCCAGGCCGCTTCCCTCCCGCGCGAACTCGCCCAGGAACGCCGTCCCGTCCAGCCGCGGATCGGGCTCGATCCCACACAGGGACAGGACGCTGGGTCCGAAGTCGACGAAGCTGACCACGCGCATGTCGGTCGAGCCGGCGCCGTCGCGCTCGGGAAAGCGCACGATCAGGGGCACCCGCGTCCCCAGGTCATAGGGCGAACGCTTCCCGCGCGGCAGCCCCACGCCGTGGTCCGAGAAGAAGACCACGACGGTCGACTCGGCCAGCCCCGCCTGTTCGAGCTCGTCGAGGCGCTCCCCGACCCAGGCATCCATGGCGGCGATGTTGTTGTACGTGCGCGCCAGGGCGTCGCGCACCGCGGGCGTGTCGGGGTAGAGCGGCGGCACGGGCACGTCCTGCGCCCGGACGACCTGCGCGCGCCGCCGCGCAGTGGGAAACGCCTGACTCTCGTGGGTTCCGCCGTGGTTGAACACGGCGAAGAACGGCTGCCCCTCGGCCCGGTCGCGCCAGTGGGCCTCTCCTCCGGACGCGTCCCAGACGGTGGCGGGCGCCTCGAACTGATAGTCCGTCTTGGCCGCGTTGCTGCAGTAGTAGCCCTCTGCCCGCAGCAGTTCCGGAAAGCAGCGCACGAAGGCCGGGGGCACACCCTGATAGCGGGGGATCCCGTCGTACGCCCCAGGGTCGCGCGCCAGTGCCGTGCTGCTCGGCTGTCCCGTGCGCATGTGCATGGTCCCGATGCGCGTGGCGTACATGCCGGTGATCAGGGACGAGCGCGCAGGTGCACACACCGGACTGGTGGCGAAGGCGTGGGCATCGCGCACGCCCTCCCGCGCGAGTCGATCCAGGTGCGGGGTAGGAACGGTGTCGTCGCCGTAGCACGCGATCCAGGGCGACATGTCCTCGACTGTCAACCAGAGGACGTTGGGTCGTTGGTCCGCGCCGGCGCAGGCGATCCAACGCGCCAAGGCGGCCCGCCGGGGGGTCAAAAAGCACAGATACAAAAAGG
>JAJFFA010000113.1 GCA_021776885.1 Planctomycetota bacterium | reverse complement strand
AGGCCGGCCTGCGCGACCTGCCGACCCTGCGTCGGCTCTTCACCCGCGTGACCCTGATCTCGGGCACGGCGGTGGCCCTGGGGGTGGTGGGGGCCATGCCCTTCGTGCCGCCCCTGGTGCGCACCGTGTTCCCGCCGGGTTACGCGGAGCCGGTCTGGACCTACTACTGGATCCTGGCCCTGGGCTACCTGCCCTACGCCTTCGGGACCGGGATCGAGGCCTTCTACCTGGCCACGAACAACGTCAAGTGGTGGATCGGCCTGTCCTTCTTCGGGCTTTCCTACTCGATCCCGATCCACCTCTGGCTGATCCTGAACGTCCCGCTGACGGGGACGGCCTGGGGCATGCTCTGCTACCACTCCTTCGTTCTGGTCCACCTGGGCTACATCGCCTGGTGGTTCCGACGCCAGGGGGAGAAGAGCGCCTGGGCCGTCCCTGACCCCGCCCCGGTTGACACCCCCTAGGCGGCCCGATAGCATCCCTCGCTTCTCTTCTGTCCCCACAGCTGCCCGAACGCCCGTCCGATCCAATGGCCCATCCCAAGCGCCGCACCTCCAAGGCCCGTAAGGGCATCCGTCGTTCCCACCTGGGCCTCGACGTCGCCGCGCCCAACCGCTGCCCGCGCTGCAACGAGGCCACGCGCCCGCACCGGGTGTGTGACAACTGTGGCCACTACGGCTTCGACAAGGGCGGTCAGAAGGGCGTGGCGGTTCTCGAGCGCGAAGAGTTCTAGGGCCCGTTGCCGGTTCCAGGCATGTCGGACCGCATCGCCCTCGACGTCATGGGGGGCGACCACGCCCCGGAAGCCATCCTGGCCGGGGCCGTCAAGGCCTGCGGGCCCGAAGGGCGGCGCCAGCTCGACCCGAGCCGCGTGCTCCTGGTCGGTGACGAGGAGCGCATTCGCCCCGCCCTCGCGCAGCTCGGCGCCCCCGAGTTCGAGATCCTGCACGCCTCGCAGGTGATCGGCATGGACGAGAAGCCGGCCGTCGCCCTGCGCGCCAAGCAGGACTCGTCGATCAGCCGCTGCGTCGGTGCGATCAAGACCGGCGCCGCCGGTGCCCTGGTCAGCATGGGCAACACGGGGGCCGTCGTCGGCGCCTCGACCCTGGGCCTGGGCACCCTCGAAGGGGTGCGCCGTCCGGCGATCGCCGTGACCCTCGACCTGACCGGTACCTCGCCGGTCACGCTGCTCGACATGGGCGCCAACATCGCTCCCAAGCCCGAGCACCTGCGCCAGTACGGCGTCATGGGGTCGATCTTCACCCGCGACGTGCTCGACCAGGACAACCCGCGCGTCGGCCTGCTCAACATCGGCGAAGAGGCCAGCAAGGGCACGGACCTCCTGCGCGAAGCCCACACCTTGCTTTCCTCCTCGGACGTCGCCTTCGTCGGCAACCTCGAGGGCGGCGACATCTTCCACGACCGCGCCGAGGTGATCGTCACCGACGGCTTCACGGGCAACGTCGTCCTGAAGCTGCTCGAGGACTTCGCCGCCTTCATGATGCAGCTCGTCATGGGCGAGCTCACCAGCCACGGCGTGAAGTGGGGTCCCGAGGCCCTGGGCAAGATCAAGAAGCGCATCGACTACTCCGAGTACGGCGGTGCCCTGCTGCTGGGCGTGGCCGGCATCGTGATCATCGGCCACGGGCGCTCCGACGCCACCGCCGTCAACAACGCCCTGCACCTCGCCGCCCGCGCCCTCGACAAGGACGTCAACGGCGACATCGTCGACGGCCTGACGAGCGCGGCGAAGACCTAGCTCGTAGCGAGCGACCTCATACCAGCCAGGCGCCCGTTGCCGAGCAGGCTGTGCCCTGGCCACGCCCGTCCTCCATCAAGCAAGACGCTCGATGGCTCCGGATCTGGGGGCAGGGTCCGCTCCCTCGCCCCCATCCCCGTCGCCCCGCCGGCCCAAGGGGGCTGAGACCGACGGCGCGACCGCTTCGCGGCTGCGCGGAAGGCTCGCTGCGCACGAGACGCGCGCTGGCTGCCGCCCTGGGTCCGCTGCTGAAGCGGCGAGCGCACCTCAGTCGTCCTCGTCCCCGCTGTAGCCCAGGGCGCGCAGGCGCCCCTCGCCTTCGACGTCGACGCTCAGGTCGCTGCCCTCGAGGGCCGCTCGGTTCAGCTCGAGGTGCAGCTCGGCGTGGGCCTCGACCAGGGCGGCCAGTCGCGCCGGGTCCTCGCTCGAGAGGTCGCGCGTCTCCAGGGGATCGGCCTCGAGGTCGTAGAGGGCCCAGGTCTCGCTCGCCGCGCTCCACACGGCCCGGTGGCGACCGTCGCTGACGGCGGGCACCAGGCCCTTCGGGCTGAAGAGGTCCTGGGGCAGGATGCGCTCGGCGGGAGCGCCGGCGAGCAGGGAGACGCCGCGCACGTCGGGGCCCTCGAGTCCCAGGGCCGCGAGGACCGTGGGGAAGACGTCGACCTGGCCGGCGAGGGCGGACGAGCGCTCGCCCGGCTTCCAGTGCACCGCGGCGGACCCGGGGGCCGAGAGGATCAGGGGCACGCTGACCTGCTCGCGGAAGACGTTCTCGCCGTGGCAGAACCAGTGGTCGTGCTCGCCCATGGACTCGCCGTGGTCCGAGGTGAACAGGACCAGGGCGTCGTCGAGCAGGCCGCGGGCGCGCAGGAAGCCCAGCAGCCGGCCGAGCTCGGCGTCGAAGTGGCGGATCTCGGCGTCGTACAGTGCGCGGTAGACCTCGGGGTCGCGCTCCTCGGCCAGGGCCTGGTAGGCGGGGATCTGGCCGGCGCCCTTCGAGCTCGTGCCGAGGGCCAGGCGCTCCGCGGAGCGCGGCAGTGCGCCCCCGGCGAAGAGCTCGCGCAGGGCGCCGGGCGGCGGCTCGTAGGGACCGTGGGGGTCCTGGTAGTGGACCCACAGGAAGAAGCGCTCGTCGCCCTGGACCAGGAGCTCCTCGAGCCTGGAGATGGCGGCCTGGGTCGTGGGGCGTGCGGTGCGCTCGAACTCCCCGCGGTTGCGCTCCTGGCGCTCCATCTCGTCGTCGAAGACGTCGAAGCCCTGGGCCACGCCGACCCGCGCGCCCGCCTCGTCCGCGCGCTCGTGCAGGATCCAGTTCGAGACCACGGCCAGGGTCGGAATGCCCGCGGCCGCGATCACCTCGGCCAGGGTCACGGCCTCGGGGGGCAGGACGCGCCGGTTGCCCGGTACGGCGCCGATCTCGCGCGGCAGGCGTCCGGTCATCACACTCGACACGGCGGGGGTGGTCATGGGCGCCGAGGCGAAGGCGTGCTCGAAGGTCAGGCCGCCGCGGGCCAGGGCGTCGAGGTTCGGGGTGGTGCTGCGCTCGTACCCGTAGCACCCCAGCCGGTCGGCGCGCAGGGTGTCGCAGGTCAAGAGGATGACCCGCTCGAAGCGCGGCGACGGCTGCTCGGACCCGGGGCTGCAGGCCAGGGCCAGGGGGATCGGCAGCGACCCGATCAGCGCCCTGGTCAGCCAGCGGGGCCGGGGCTCGGCCCGACGCCTGGAGAGGAAACCCATGGCGCCGATCATAGCCGCGCGGCATTGGACCTCGATCCGCGCGCCCGCGATGATGGCCCGCCATGTCCACCGACACCCCGCCTCCGGCGAGCACTCCACTCGGGCTGCGGCTCCTGGCCCTGCTCGCCCTGGTCCTGGCCGTGGGCCAGGCCTCGAGCTACGGGCGCCAGTTCGCCGGCATCGACTTCTACCAGTTCTGGGCCACGGGTCGCGCCGCACACCAGCCCGGTGCCGGGGACCTGTGGACCGACGCCCAGCGCGAGCGCCACGGCGCGCGGCTCCTGGCCGAAGCGCGGGCCGAGCTGGACGGGACGCGCCGCCGCGGGAGCCGCCGACTGGCCGCGGCGGAGGAGCGCGCCGTGCTCGAGACCTACTCGACACCCTGGCTCTACACCCTCTTCGGGGTCACCTCCAGCGGCGCCTACGGGCGCGATGCGAACCGCACCCACGACGCGGGCGTCCTGGCCTACGCGGCCGCCGTGTTGCTCCTCGCGCGCCTCGTCGGCTTCTCCTGGCTGGGCGCCTGCCTCGCCGGCGTGGCCCTGCTCTCCGCCTTCGGGCCGGTGGTCTCCGACATGCGCGTCGGCAACGTCGGCCGCTTCCTCGTCGCCGGCCTGGCCCTGGCCGCCTGGCTCGGGCGCGGGGCGAGCGCGGCTCGACACCTGTCCGCCGCGGCCGTGCTGGGCCTCTTCGTGCTCTTCAAGCCGACCCTCGCCTTCGTGCCCTTCGCCCTGACCCTGGCCCGCTGCGGCGCGCGCGACTGGCGCCGGTTGGGGCTCGAGGCCGCGGGCTTCAGCCTCGGCGCTGGGCTGGCCGTGGGGCTCTCGAGCGCCTGGTTCGGCGGGGCCGCCGCCTGGGCCTCGTGGGCGCGCACCCTGCCGCAGCTGATGGGGGAGTACCCCCACGAGGTGACCCAGGGCAACGTCAGCCTCGCGCGCCTGCTCGCTGACCTGGGCCTGGCCACCGGCCCGTTCTTGATCCTGCTGCTGGCCGCCGGGTTGGGCTACGCCGCCTGGAAAAGCGGCGTCCGCAGCGCGCGGGCCGCGGCGGGCCCGGGCGCGGCGGGCGCGGCGGACGAGCTGGCGGACCTGCGCCTGATCGGGCTCGGAGCCGTGCTGCCGTTGATCGGCGCCCAGCTGGCCTGGATCCACTACCTGGTCGCCGCGGTGCCCCTGGTCCTCGTCCTGCTGCGGCCGCGCGGCGCCGCAGCGCCGCGCTCCGCGCCGCTGCTCGCCGCCGCCCTGGCCACCTACGTCATCGCCACCGAGGGCCTGCGCTCGGCTCCGGCCTGGCACGACGCGCGCGTCGCCGCCGCCTGGCTGATCGCCCTGGCCCTCGTGACCCTGTTCGGCCTCGGGTTGGTGCCGGAGAAGCGCTCTGGAAGCTCTGCGTAGCTCTCTTCTCGGCCTCCGACTGGCCTCGGACGTCTCTGCTTGTTAAGGAAAGGGCGGTTCCGCCCGTCCCGTTTTCCCCCGCCCAGGCTCCATCCATGACCGAAATCGTCCGCGTCGGCATTGCCGGAACCGGCTCCTATGCGCCGGAGAGGGTGATGAAGAACGACGACTTCGCCAAGCTGGTCGATACCAGCGACGAGTGGATCGTCCAGAGGACCGGCATCCGCGAGCGCCGCTTCGTGTCCGAGGGTGAGAACAATTCCGACCTCTGCATGAAGGCCGCTGCGGCGGCCATGGAGGCCGCCGGGGTGGGTCCCGAGGACCTGGACCTGATCGTGGTCGGCACCCTCACCCCCGACTACCTGATGCCCTCCGTGGCCTGCCTGGTGCAGGACCGCCTGGGCGCCAAGAAGGCCGGCGCCTTCGACGTCGCCGCGGCCTGCACGGGCTTCCTGACGGCCCTGCACACGGGCGAGGCCTTCGTCGGCGCGGGGCGTGCGAAGTGCGTCCTCGTCATCGGCGCCGAGACCCTCAGCCGCTACCTGAACATGCAGGATCGCACCTCGTGCATCCTGTTCGGGGACGGCGCCGGCGCCGCCGTGCTGCGTCCCTGGGAGCAGTGCGAGCAGGGCGAGGTGCTGCGCACGATCCTGGGCGCGGACGGCTCCGGCTTCGAGTTCATCCACATCCCCGTGGGCGGGGCGGCGATTCCCCACAACCACCCCGATTACGACCGCGACCAGCACTTCATCACCCTGCGCGGACGCGAGGTCTTCCGCTTCGCGGTGACCAAGATGTCGGGGCTGATCGCGGAGCTGACCGAGGGCCTGGACCGCGAGGAGGTGGGCCTGGTCGTGCCGCACCAGGTCAACCAGCGCATCATCGATTCGGCCCTCGAGCGCATCGACTGGGACCCGGAGAAGGTCATCGTCAACATCGACCGCTACGGCAACACGTCCGCCGCCAGCGTGCCCCTGGCCCTCGACGAGGCCCTGCGCGGGGGTCGCATCGAGAAGGGCAAGCACGTCGTGCTGGTGGCCTTTGGCGCCGGGCTGACCTGGGGCGGGACGCTCCTGCGCTGGTAGCGGGCGAGGCAAGGAGACACAGCATGAGCAAGGCGATCCTGTTCCCCGGTCAGGGCGCGCAGCATGCGGGCATGGGGCGCGACTGGTGCGACGCCCACCCGATCGCGCGCGAGACCTTCGAGGCCGCGGACGCGGCCCTCGATTTTCCCCTCTCGGGCACCTGCTGGGAGGGAGGCGATGCCGTCCACCGCACGGATGTGGCCCAACCCGGCATCTTCACGACCAGCGTCGCGATCGTGCGCGTGCTCGAAGCCCAGGGCCTCGAGCTCGCGTCGCTTCCGATGACGGCCGGCCTCTCCCTGGGGGAGTACACGGCTCTCTGGGCTGCGGGCGTCCTGTCCTTCGAGGACGGCGTGCGGCTCGTGCGCTTGCGCGGCGAAGCGATGCAGCGCGCGAGTGAGGAGCACGAGAGCGGCATGCTCAGTCTGATGGGGGCCAGCGAGGAGCAGGCCGTGGCCCTGGCCGAAGTGGGCTCGCGGGTCGGCATCGCCCAGGTGGCGAACCTGAACGCGCCCGGCCAGGTGATCGTCTCGGGCGAGCTGCCGGCCCTGGAGGCCATCGAGGCCGCGGCCAAGGAGCACGGCGTGCGGCGCACGCGGCGCCTGGTGGTGGCCGGTGGCTTCCACTCGGAGTGCATGCGCCCGGCCGCAGACGCCCTGGCCGCGGCCCTGGCCGAGGTCGAGATCCGGCCCCCGAGCTGCCCGGTGGTCTCGAACGTCAGCGCCGCGCCCCATACCAGCCCGGACTCGATCCGCGAGGCCCTGGCGCTCCAGGTCTGCGCCCCCGTGCGCTGGGAAGCGAGCATGCGCTGGATGCTGGCCGAGGGGCAGCGCGAGTTCCTGGAGCCCGGGCCCGGCCAGGTCCTCGCGGGGCTGATGGGACGGATCGAGCCCGAGGCCCAGGTGCAGTCGGCCGCAACCCCAAAGGACGCAGGGCTTTGACACACCTCGTCGTGGGCGAGGGGGGCCCCCGGCCCCGGGCCGGACAGGCCACGGGACCTGCACCTGACCGACGTTGCTTGTGCCCTGGGGCAGGGCTATAGTCCGGCACCGCGCCCGGGTCAGCTGACCCCGGCGGGCCCCCTGCCCCCCTCCGACGACCCTTCCCACGACTCTATTGGAGCGCTTCCTCACTGGAAAGGTCGCCCTCGTCACCGGCGCCAGCCGGGGCATTGGGCGCTCGATCGCCCTGCGCCTGGCGCAGAGGGGCGCGAGCGTGGCCTGTGTCGCCTCGCGGGCCGAGAATGCGACCGAGACGGCCGGGCTCTGCGCCCAGGCCCGGGGTGGGGAAGGCGACAATGCGTCGCGCGCCATGGGGGTCGACGTCGCGAACACCAACGCGGTCCAGGCCCTGGTGGAAGAGGTGATCAAGGAGATGGGTGGCCTCGACGTCCTGGTCAACAACGCCGGGATCACCCGCGATCAGCTGCTGCTGCGCATGACCGAGGA
>JAJFFA010000112.1 GCA_021776885.1 Planctomycetota bacterium | reverse complement strand
CGAGGTGGCCGAGACCCTGGAACGCCGCGAGCGCGTCGCCCTGTTCCAGAGCGGGGTCGACTTCGCCGCCCCCTTCCCGGCCAACGCGCTGCTGGCCCACCCCGCAGAGCCTGGCGAGCACGCTCAGCTCTACGACGCCGGGACGCCGTCGCTCTCGCCCCTGGTGCGCGACCTCTTCGAAGCCTGCGCGGGCCGCGGCCTGAAGCAGCTGTGCGCCGCCCCGCTGCTGCGCCCCGACGGCCTCCTGGCCCACATCCCGGTGGACGCCATCGACACCCTGATCCGCGGCGCGGCCAGCCGACTGGTCTTCGGCGACTTCCTGCTCAGCCGCGAGTCGACCCGCGACCTGCCGGCACCGACCCCTGGGCCCGACCTGGAGGGCGCCTGGCTCGAAGCTGAGGTGGCGCGCATCTTCCGGCGCGACGTCGAGCCACGCCTGGCACGCGCCTCGAAGACCTTCCCGCGGGCGCGCGCCGCGGTGCGCCGCCTGAGCGCGACCTGGGAGCTGCGCACGCGCCGCGCGCGCACGCGCCTCCTGCCGTAGGGAGGGGCCAGCCAGGCCTGGACCGGCGGCCAAGCCGCCTGGCCGCCTGCGCTCCTCAGCTCATGTGGTTCGCGCCGCTCTCGGCGATCAGCTTCGCCGCGTGGTGCAGGGACTCGAAGGTGCCGGCGTCGGTCCACCAGCCGTCGAGCACCTCGTAGGTCATCGCGTCCTGCTCGATGTACCAGTTGTTCACGTCAGTGATCTCGAGCTCGCCACGGTCCGAGGGCTTGAGGTCCTTGATGATGTCCCAGACCCGGCCGTCGTACATGTAGATGCCGATCACGGCCAGGTTCGACTTGGGGTCCTTGGGCTTCTCGATGATGCCCTTGACCTTCTCGCCGTCCAGCTCGGCCACGCCGAAGCGCTCGGGGTCGTGGACCTCCTTGAGCAAGATCTTGGCGCCCTTGCCCTGGGCTCGGAAGTCGTCCGCGGCGGCGCGGATGTTCTTCTCGATGATGTTGTCGCCCAGGACGACGCACACGCTCTCGCCCGCGGCCCAGTGCTCGGCCAGGCCCAGGGCCTCGGCGATGCCACCCTCACCCTCCTGGTAGGTGTAGTTCAGGTGCTTGAGCCCGAAGTCCTTGCCGTTCCCGAGCAGCGACAGGAAATCACCCGACTTGCGACCTCCGGTGTCGATCATGATGTCGTCCACTCCCGCGTTGACCAGCGACTGGATCGGGTAGTAGATCATCGGCTGGTCGTAGATCGGGAGGAGGTGCTTGTTGGTGATCTTGGTCAGGGGAAACAGCCGAGTGCCGAGTCCACCGGCCAGGATGACGCCCTTCATTTGGATCGCTCCGGGTGGCAGTTCGAGGAAAACAGGGGCAGAGACCTTACAGCACGGGACGCGTTTGCGCCCCAATCAGGACGTCGCGGCCGAGCTCGAGCGGGTCTCTTGATACCACGCGACGAAGCGCTCCAGGCCCTGCGCGACGGGGGTCGTGGGCCGGTAGCCCAGGCGCGACTTGGCCTTGTCGACGTCGGCGTAGGTCACCAGCACGTCCCCGGGCTGCATCGGCAGCCGCTCCAGTACGGGCTCTCTGCCGCAGGCCCGCCCGATGCCCTCGACTAGCTCGGCCAGGGTGGTCGTCGCCGACTCGCCCAGGTTGTAGATCTCGTAGCCCTCGCAGTGGTCCAGGGCGGCCACGACGCCCTGCACGATGTCGTCCACGTAGGTGTAGTCGCGCCGCGTGGTGCCGTCGCCGAAGAACGGGATCGGGCGACCCTCGAGGATCGCCGCCGTGAACTTGTGGATCGCCATCTCGGGCCGCTGGCGCGGACCGTAGACGGTGAAGAAGCGCAGGCAGCTGGTCGGGATGCCGTACAGGTGGTGGTGCGTGTAGGCCACCAGCTCGCCGGCGCGCTTGGTCGCCGCGTAGGGCGAGATCGGGCGCCGGATCTCGTCGTCCTCCGAGAACGGGACATCCTCGTTGCCGCCGTAGACACTGGACGACGAGGCGAAGACGAAGCGCGTCTCCGGCCGCGCCTTCAGCTCCTCGAGCAGCACCAGGGTGCCGCGCACGTTGACGTCCTCGTACAAGAGCGGGTCGGCCAGGGAGGGGCGCACGCCGGCCATGGCTGCCAGGTGCACCACCGCGTCGAAGCCGCCTTCGAACAGCCGCGCCATCGCCTCGCGATCGCGGATGTCCGCCTCGACCAGGCGCACGTCGGATCCCGCGGAATGGGTCGAATGGGCCGCGCGGGCCCGAATCGCCTCCACGTTGGCGCGCTTGATCGCCGGGTCGTAGAAGTCGTTGAAGTTGTCGACGATCGTCACGCGGTCGCCACGCCCGAGGAGCGCCTCGCACAGGTGGGATCCGATGAAGCCGGCGCCGCCGGTAACCAGGACGTGGGAGCTCACTCGACCGTCACGCTCTTGGCCAGGTTGCGCGGCTTGTCGATGTCACACCCGCGCATGTGCGCGATGTAGTACGACAAGAGCTGCAACGGGATGGTGTTCAGGACCGGGGAGAGCCACTCACTGGTGCGCGGGACGGCGATCGACTGGTCGGAGATCGTGCGGCTCTGCTCGTCCGACCCGACGCTGACCACCAGGCCGCCGCGCGCCTTCACCTGCTCGATGTTGGCACGCACCTTGTCGGCCACGTGGCCCTCGGAGTTGATCGTGATGATCGTCATGCCCGGGTCGATCAGGGCGATCGGGCCGTGCTTCATCTCGCCTGCAGGGTAGCCCTCGGCGTGCATGTAGGAGATCTCCTTGAGCTTGAGCGCCCCCTCCAGGGCCACCGGGAAGTTGATCCCGCGCCCCTGGAAGAGGAAGCCCTTCTGGTCCTTGTGGCGCTCGGCGATGGCGCGCACCGCGGCCGTGGCCTCGGGC
>JAJFFA010000111.1 GCA_021776885.1 Planctomycetota bacterium | reverse complement strand
GGACTGGAGCGGCTCGTCCTGGGCTACTCGGCCACGGCCCTCGACTTCGACTCGGACGGCTGGCTCGACCTCTTCGTCTCGAGCTACGGGCGCATGGACCGCTATCCGAACGACAGCTGGCTGGCGGCCACGAACGGCGGGACCAACCGGCTCTACCGCAACGTAGAGGGCAAGCGCTTCGAGGACGTCACGACGGCCAGCGGCGTCGGTGGCTGGCGCTGGACCTACATGGCGGTCTCCGCGGACTACGACCTCGACGGGCATCCGGACCTCTACGTCGCGAACAACTTCGGCGAGAACCACCTGTGGCACAACCAGGGCGACGGCACCTTCCGCGACGTGGCGCGGGAGCTCTCGGTCGCGCTGCGCGGGAACAGCATGGGGGCCGTCTTCGGCGACCTGAGCGGCGACGGTCGGCTGGATCTGCTGGTGACCGGGCCCTCTTCACGCACGGGCAAGCGCATCGTCAGCAGCCTGCGCGCGGAGGGGCCGGCCGTCGACCAGGGGCTCCTGGCCGACATCGAGCGCATGGCTTCCGGCAACACCCTGCTGCTGGGGACCGGGGACGGGCGCTTCGAACCGGTGCCGGAGGGTTTCGGCGCGACCCACGCGGGCTGGGTCTGGTCGAGTGCCCTCGGGGACTACGACCTGGACGGAACCCTCGACCTCTTCGCCGTGAACGGCTTCGTGACCGGGGACCTGCCCCAGGACACATGAAGCGCCTTCTGGCGCCACGTGGTGGCGTCGACCTTGGGGGTGGCTGATGCCCACCCGCACCCGGACGAAAGGGGTGAGGGGGGCGAGAACGCCGCGACGGAGGAGCTGCACCCCTGGGCGCTCGAGATGTACCGCGGCGGTATGTCGTTCAACGGCAACGAGCGCAGCAAGCTGTTCCTGAACCAGGGCGGGGGGCGCTTCGTCGACCACTCGGACCTGTGCGGCGCGGACTCGCCCCTGGACGGACGTGGGTTGGTGGCCTGTGACTTCGACGACGACGGCGACCTGGACCTGTTCGTGCACAACCTGCAGCGTGAGCGCCACAACCTGTTCCGCAACGAGCTGCGCAGTGCGCAGGAAGCGGACGCGGGCCGGGGCGGCACGACGGGCTTCATCAAGGTGCGTGTGCGTGGCACGCGGGCCAACATCGATGGGGTCGGGGCCAGCGTCACTCTGGTGAACGGCCGCGGCGAGTGGACCCAGCTCGTCTCGCGCGGTTCGGGATTCGCCTCCTGCCAGCCGCCCGAGCTCGTGTTCGGGCTGGGCGATCGGCCGGGGGGCGAGCTGCGCGTCCGCTGGCCCGGCCCGCAGGGTGAGCTCGAGTCCTTCGGGCGGGTCAATGCGGGCAGTCGCGTACTGCTGGTCGAGGGCGAGGGGGCACCCCAACCCCGAGCGGGCGCCGCCTTCTCCCTGGCCGACCCCCTGGCCGCCGGGCTGAAGATCGGACCGGGCGAGCCCGTGCCGCGTCTGGAGCTGGTCGACGCCGCCGGCCAGCCGGTGCTGATCGAGCCTGCCGTGGCCGCAGAGGGGGGCGAGCTCTACCTCGCCTTCTGGGCCAGCTACTGCGCCCCCTGCGTGCGGGAGATGCCCGCCCTGGTGGCCCTCGACGGCCAGCCGGGCAAGAAGGTCGTGGCCATCAGCGTCGACGTGCCCCTCGAGCGCCCCCGCGCCGAGGCGCTGCTCGAGGCCGCCGAAGCCCCTTTCCAGGCGCTCTACCTGTCGATGGAAGAGGACGCCAACGAGGGCGGGGTGGACGAGCTGGCCGACCTCCTGCGGCTGCCGATCCCGACGCTGCTCGTGATCGACGCCGAGGGCCGCCTGGTGAAGGTGCTGCGTGGACCGGAGGAGGGGGGGGACTGACCTGACCCGGGCCAAGCCCTCCCCGGGGGCCCAGCCTGGCTCCGGGGCGGCAGGGCCCGCCCCAGGTTCTGCATCTGGGGCCCGAGCGCAGTTTTTCCGGCGCCCCGGCCGAGATATCCTCCTGCGCCCGGGGCCGACCCCGTCCCCTTGGCCCGCCGTCCGTGCACTCCACGCCCAGCCCGCAGCTCCCCATGACCGCACGAAGCCACGCCGCGATCCGCCCGCTTCCGGTCTCATCAGTCCTGCTCGTCCTGCTGGCCCTCGGGCCGAGCTGCGCGACCCCGGGCGGGCCGCCGATGGACGAGATCGCGTCGGCCCTGAACCAGACCCTGGTCCCGAACGAGGTCGTCCTGGCCCCCGGGGACACCCTCGAGGTCCGGGCCTTCCGCACCGAGGACTTCGATCAGGACGGGGTGACGGTGCAGACGGACGGCTACGCGAACTTCCTGCTGCTCGACCAGGTGCGGGTCGCCGGGCTGACCCTGGAGCAGCTCGACCGCACCCTGACCTCCGCCTACCGCCCCTTCCTGCGCGCAGACCTCGTCGACGAGTTCGATCTCTCCGTGCGCATGGCCGCCCGGGGCCCGCGCACGATCACGGTCCTGGGCGAGGTCGGCAGCCCGGGGCAGTTCGTCATCGATACGAACAAGCACCTTACGTTCCTCGAAGCGCTCAGCCTGGCGGGTGGACCCCGCGAGGGATCGGGCTATATGGCGAGCACCTTGCTGGTGCGCTGGGACGCCGTGAATCAGGAGCAGCACGCCTGGGTCTTCGACGCTCGCAACACCACCTGGCAGGGGCGTGAGCCCCTGTTTCTGCAACCCTATGATCTAGTTTACGTGCCGGCGAAGCCGATCGTGAACGTGGGGACGTGGATCAACCAGCACATCCGCGGCCTGCTGCCGTTCCCGACCCTGATCCCCAATTGACCCCCTCTCGCGCGCATATGGAGCACTCTGACGACGACCTGGACGAAGAAGCGGGGCCTGGCCTCGATCTCAAGGTCCTCCTGCTCTACGGCGTCGGACGCTCGCGCGTGTGGGTCGGCCTGACGACGATGGTGGGGGCGACCATCGGTCTGGTCGCGGCCGCTGCCCAGCCGAACACCTACACATCGCAGGCCCACCTGCAGCTGCGCACGGGCAAGCGCGAGGCGATCACGACCGAGGCCCTCGCCATCGGTGAGCAGGGGCTGCACGCCCAGGGCATGCTCGACGAGGTCTTCCTGTTGCAGGACCCGGCGATCTACCAGAAGGTGGCCGCCTCGATCGGTCCCAAGCGTGTGCTCGCACCCGCGGATCCGGGAGCAGACGACGACGAGACGACCTCCGGTCCGGTGCGCCTGCTGCACGACCTGCAGGCGTTCCTGGCTCAGCGCCAGGCCGTGGAACACGACTGCGGTCAGAGCGCCTGTGAGGGCTGCACGATGGCGGCCGGTCGCCTGCTCGAGGGCGACACCCGCGTGGAGCCCTTTCCGCGCTCGAGCATCCTGATCGTCTCGCACACTTCCAACTCGCCCGAGCGTGCGCGCGAGTACAACCGCGCCCTGGTGGCCGCCTTCATCGCCCGCCACCAGGAGGAGTTCTCGGCCGAGAAACACTTCGAGAAGTCCCAGGAGGAGCTGCGCCAGGCCCAGGATGACCTGGCCCAGGCCCAGGAGAAGTACTCGACCCACAAGGAACAGTGCGGCTTCCGCGACCTGCACACGGACAAGGACCTCGCCAGCGCCGAGGTCGTGCGCCTGCAGGGCGAGATCGTCTCGGAGCGCGCCAAGCGCAAGCTGTACGAGGGCAAGATCGCCAAGCTGCAGGAGATCCTCGCCGCGACGCCGGAGGAGATCGAGAAGACCACGCCACCGATCAAGGGCACGAACCCCGAGTACGAGCTCTGGAA
>JAJFFA010000012.1 GCA_021776885.1 Planctomycetota bacterium | reverse complement strand
GCGCCTGGCGCGCTGGTTCGACACGCGCCTCGAGCCGGGGGCCACTCACGTCGTGGTCGGCAGCGACTGCCCACAGCTCGAGCTGGCCACCGTGGGCCGGGCCCACGCCGTCCTGGCCGCAGGCGCCGACCTGGTCCTGGCCCCGGATGCGGGCGGCGGCTACGTGCTGGTCGGGCTGTCTCGAGCGGTGCCCGAGCTGTTCCGCAGCGTCGAGATGTCCAGCGCCAGCATGTTCGAGCGCACCCTCGGCCTGGCGCACTCCCTGGGCCTCGGCGTCGAGCTGCTCGAGCCCCACCACGACATCGATACCGGCGCCGACCTGGCGCGCCTCGAAGCGGACCTCGTCGGCGACGACCCGCAGCGTCCCGGCTTTCCCCGTCACACCCACGGGGCGCTCCAGGCGCTACGATCCCAGGCCTCATGAGCACCGAGACCGGCCACATCCCCCTTCACTTCGAGCGCCTGGACGAGGACGAGATGCGCGCCCGGGCGCGGAGCTTCTACGCGCAGCTGGACCGTCGTCGCAGCGTGCGCCACTTCGCCCCCGACCCGATCCCGCTCGATGTGGTCGAGGACTGCATCCGCAGCGCGAGCAGCGCCCCCTCCGGCGCCCACCGCCAGCCCTGGACCTTCGCCCTGGTCACGGACCCCGAGGTGAAGCGCAAGATCCGCGCTGCGGCCGAGGAAGAGGAGCGCGAGAACTACGGCGGGCGCATGAACGGGGAGTGGCTCGAGGCCCTCGCGCCCCTGGGCACGGACGACGTGAAGCCCTTCCTCGAGATCGCCCCGCTCTTGATCGTCGTCCTGCGTCATGCGTGGGACGAGGAGGGGGGCCAGAAGGTGCAGAACTACTACACCCAGGAGTCCGTGGGGATCGCCTCTGGCTTCCTCCTGGCCGCTCTGCACCACGCGGGGCTCGCCACCCTGACGCACACGCCCAGTCCCATGGGCTTCCTGCGCCGCGTCCTGGGGCGCCCGGAGCACGAAAAGCCCTACCTCCTGATCCCCGTGGGCTATCCGGCAGCGGACTGCCGCGTCCCGGACCTGGTGCGCAAGGGCCTCGACGAGGTCGTCGTCCGTCACTAGCCAAGGCATGCAGACCCAAGGCGATGCCCCGCGCACGTCCCTGGCGAAGCGCCTGGGGCTGATCCTGCTCTCGCTGCTGCTCAGCCTGGCCCTGGCCGAGGCGGCGGTGCGCCTGCTGCTCGAGCGGCCGCAGAGTGCGCGGGTCGAGTCGACGGCCGGGTTGCGCAAGCGTCTCCAGCGCGAGAACGCCCACCCCAAGGATCTGCGCATGGCTGTCGCCCCCGGGGACCAGCTGATCGTCGACACGCCGACGGGCTTTCGCCTGCGTGCGAACACCCGTGCCGTGATCGAGAACCACCGCCTCAGCAAGCGCGACATCGTGGTCGAGACCAACGCCTACGGCTTCCGTGGGCCCGAGCTGGGGGACAGGCGCGACGGCGTCCCGCGGGTGCTCTTCATCGGCGACTCGATCACCCTCGGCGACTACGTGGCGGAGGAGGAGACTTTCGTGCGCCAGGTCGAGCAGCGCTTCCGCGCCGAGGGCCGCGAGGTCGAGACGATCAACGCGGGGGTGGGGGCGATCGGCCTGCAGAATGAGCTGGCGATCCTGATGGAGACCGGACTGGCAGTCGAGCCCGACGTGGTCGTGGTCGGCTTCTACCTGAACGACGCCATGAGCTCGCGCGGCGTCGACGTCCTGCGCGTGCCCCGCGGGCTGGGCTGGAGCCGCCTGGCCGGGCACCTGGCCCACGCCCTGCCCTTCCTGCTCGAGCGCGACGGCTCGAAGACGGGCCTGGGCGTGCGCCGGCTGTGGGCCGAGGAGGTGGCCGCCGCCTTCCCCCCCGCGGAGGGCGATCCCCTGACCGAGCCCGGGGCCTTCCATGCCCTGCTGCAGGACGCCTGGAAGGACTGGGGCAGCGCCTGGAGCGACTCCGCCTGGGAGCGCCTCGAGCCGGTGATCGAGGAGTTCGAGCGCCAGTCGGAGCGGGCCGGCTTCGAGCTCCTGTTCCTGTGCTTCCCGGTGCGCTCGCAGGTGCACGCGGAGTTCGTGATCGACCACCCGCAGCGCCGCCTGGCCGGAGTGCTCGAGCGCCTCGACGTGCCGCTCCTGGATCTCCTGCCGCCCCTGCGCGAGCTGTGGCGCGAGCAGGGCCGGGTCGAGCGCTCGCTCTTCTACGACCAGTGCCACCACACGCCCCTGGCCAACGCCCGGATCGCGGACTGGGTGCACGACTTCCTGCGGTCGCAGATTTGAGGCTCGCCCTCGCCCCCACCCTCGGCGCTGTGCTGCTCCTGGCCCTGGCCCTGCGCCTGGCCGGGCTGACCTGGGGCGCGCCGGGCGAGTTCGGCTTCGCCTCCCTGCATCCTGACGAGTACCGCCTGATCGATCCCGTGGCGGCCTCCCTGGCGACGGGCCAGGTCTCGCCCCAGGGCTTCGCCTACGGCGCCTTCACCTTCGACCTGGTCTACGCCAGCGCGCGGCTCCTCGCCGCGTGCGGTGTCGAGTGGACGACCGACCGCCTGCTGCTCCTGGCCCGCGCGCTAGTGGCCCTGCTCGGCGCCCTGAGCGTACTGCCGGTGTTCGCCCTCGGACGCCGCCTCGGCGGCCCTCGGGCGGGCCTCTTCGCGGCCCTGGCCCTGACCCTCGCGCCCGGGCACGTGCTGCACGCGCACTTCGCGACGGTCGACGTGCCCGCCACCTTCGGCGTGGCCCTGGCGCTCTGGCTGGCCCTGCGCTGCATGGACGCGCCGCCCGGGAGCGCGCGGCCCGCCCTGCTCGCTGGCGCGGCCGCCGGGGTCGCCGCGGCGACCAAGTACCCCGCCGGTCTGGTGCTGGTGGCGGTGCTCCTGGCCCTGTTCCAGGCGGGGGGACCGCGACGCATGCGCCGCGCGCTGCTCGCGCTGCTGGCCGCGGGCCTGGTCTTCGTCGCCCTCGTGCCCTGGGTCTTCCTCGAGTGGGGCGCCTTCTGGCACGACGTCGAGTTCGAGCTCCTGCGCCACCCGGCGGCGGGGCACGGTCTCGAGTTCGCCGGGACGGGGAACGGCCTGCTCTTCCTGCTGCAGGTCAACCTGGCCTGGGCCTTCAGCTGGCCCCTGCTGCTGCTCGCCCTGGTCGGCCTGTGGCGCTGCGCGCGGGACCCGCGGGGCCGCGTGCTGCTGGCCTTCGTGCTGCCCTTCGCCCTGGCCCTGTCCCTCTCCAAGGTGCGCTTCCTGCGCTACACCCTGGTGCTCCTGCCGGGGCTCTGCGCCGCGGCCGGCTGGGCCTTCGAGGGGTTGAGTGAGCGCCTGCGCCGCGCCCCACTGCGCGCGCTCGTCGCCAGCCTGCTGCTGCTTCCGGCGGCCCTGGTCGGCGCGCTCTTGCTGCGCACCCTGTGCCTCCCCGATCCGCGCTTCCAGGCCGCCGCCTGGTTCGAGGAGGAGGTCGAGCGTCGGGCGACCATCGGTCTGCCCTGCGTGCCCGCCTTCGAGTCCCCGCCGCTGGTGCGCTTCGCCCAGGGCGAGCGCCAGGACACCGGTCCCAGCGGCGCGCGCCAGGCCTTCCAGGCCCAGGTGCGGCGGGGCAAGCTGAAGCGCAGCTTCGTGATCTGCGACAAGTGGGACGTCGAGACCTTGCGCGCGGAGCGACCGGAGTGGTACGTGGTCAGCGAGATGCGCTT
>JAJFFA010000110.1 GCA_021776885.1 Planctomycetota bacterium | reverse complement strand
GCAGGACGAGTCCGGCGCCGATGCGCCGGCGCTCACTCCGCGTGAGCGCGCCGACGAAGCCCTCAGCTCGACCCGCAAGCGCCTGACGCGACTGATCGAGGACGGCGACCTCAGCCCTGCCGAGGCGCGCGACTTCCACGCACTCCTGCTCGAGCGCGCCCGCAATCAGGCGGGCGACGCCCAGGCTCCGGAGGACGAAGTGAAGCGTCGCGGTGCCCTGGCGGCCTCCCTGGAGCGCGCCCAGAAGCGCGTCCAGTCCCTGGTCGACGGCGGTGCCCTGTCGGTCGAGGAGGCGCGCGAGATGGAGCGCGCCCTCGTCTCCCGCGCCCGGGCGGCCGGCGTCGAAGCCGGGCAGGAGGGTTCGCTGGCGGCGCCCAGCGGTCCCCCCACCCTGCGCGAGAAGGTCGGTCAGGCCGAGCAAGCGATCCAGGAGCGGGCGCGCAAGGGTGGCGCCGGCCGCGAGCAGACCGAAGCGGCCCTCGAGGCCCTCGACAAGCGCGCCAAGAACGCGGCCCGTCCCGAGGGCGCCTCGCCCGACGAGAACACTCCGCAGGTCAGCCGGCCGTTGCCCCCCGTTCCGGTGGCGGGCAACCCCGTTCTGCCGGGGCCGATCCTGGGCGAGCCCGAACCTGTCGAGCCGCCGGCTGCCGAGCGGCGCGGCGCCAAGGACTCCGAAGCGTCGCAGGGCGCAGCCGACACGGGCGCGGAGCGCGGCAAGGACGTCGACGCCGCACGCGGGGACGGCAACAAGGCGAAAGGGCAGGGCGAGCGACCCGAGCGCAAGAACGAGGGGGCCAAGCCTGCAGCGAAGCCTACGGAGTCCAAGCCGGCCATGAAGGCCGAGGGCGACAAGCCGAAGGCCGGGGGCGACAAGCCGAACGCCGGGGGCGACAAGCCGAACGCCGGGGGCGACAAGCCGAACGCCGGGGGCGACAAGCCGAAGGCCGAGGGTGACAAGCCGAAGGCCGACGGTGACAAGCCGAAGCGCGAAGGGGATTCGGCGGCGAGCGAGAGCGCACCCCTGCCGGACTGACCCTGGAGCCAGCCGAGTTCAGGCACAACACGACGGCGGCCGGTCCCGCGGGCCCGGCCGCCTTGTTTCGTGGGTCAGGGCTGCGGCCTGGTGAAGGCCGCGTCGCCGTTCGGCTCAATGGTTGTCCGGCCCGGCGGGCTGCGGCTCGAGCTCGCCCCAGCTCCACTGGAAGCCGCGCTCGAGCTTGCCGTCGGCACCGGGGATGCGGATGCATCCAGGGTCGTTCTCGTCGACGGCGCAGCCGAGCTTCTCCAGCTCCTTCTGCGCCAGGCGCAGCTCGCGGCGCTGGGTCGCCAGCTCGGCGCGCAGGTCCAGCTCTTCGGCGTTGGGGGCCTCGGAATCCGGGAAGGAGCGTAGCCCACGTTCGAGCTTGGCGATCGCGGCGTGGCGCTCGGTCAGCTCGCGGCTGATGGACTCGAGCAGCGGGACGAGATTCTTGGCACGGTCAGAGTCGTAGGCTTTTTTCATGGTGGCCCTCGTGGTGGCTGGAGCAGAAGGCAGAGCCGGGGCCGGAGCGCGGACCGAACGTCGCCGTAGCGAAGGAGGGTGCCGGGGGGCTTCGAGGGGCTCTCTGGGCCTTAGGAATGGGCTCCGCTGGAAATCGTTTCCAGGCTTGAATCGGGGCCGGGTTGGCCGACTTCGGGGCGCGCGGATAGAGTCTGCGCCCCCTGACCCGCTCGCAGCGGCCCCAGCCCTTCCTTGCCTGCCTTGTCGCGCCCCATCGTCGAGATCACCCACGCCGAAGAGTTCGCCGCCGCGCACCAGCTGGTCGCGGCGCATCTATCGGAAGAGGAAAACCGCGCCCTCTACGGGCCCTGCTTCACACGCCATGGGCACAACTACGTGGTCGAGGTCGTGGTGCGCGGCCCGCTGGACGGTCCGACGGGCATGGTCATGGACCTGAACGTCCTGATGCGCATGATGCGCGAGGAGCTGCTCGAGCACGTGGATCACAAGGACCTCAACGTCGATGTTCCCTTCCTGGCCGGCATCGTGCCCACGGCGGAGAACCTGGCGATCGCCTTCTGGGAGCGCCTCGCGCCGCGGCTGGCGCAGGTCGAGGGCTGCCAGCTCGCGCGCGTGGGCGTGATCGAGAGCCGGGCCAACCGGGCGGACTACTGCGGGCAGAACTCGTGAGCGAACAGAACACCGAAGACCTCATCCGCAACCTGCTCCTCAACCTGGGGGAGGACCCGGACCGTGAGGGTCTCTTGCGCACTCCGGGGCGCGTGGCGCGCGCCTACGAGGAGCTGACCCAGGGTATGCGCACGTCCGTGGCCGAGGTCGTGGGCGAGGGGGTCTTCCACGAGGACTGCTCGGAGATGGTGCTGGTCAAGGACATCGAGTTCTACAGCCTGTGCGAGCACCACCTGCTGCCGTTCTACGGGCGCGTCCACGTGGCCTACATCCCCGATGGGAAGATCGTGGGGCTCTCCAAGCTGGCGCGCATCGTCGATGTCTTCGCGCGTCGCTTCCAGGTGCAAGAGCGCATGACGGCGCAGATCGCCGAGTCGATCCAGGAGGTCCTGGCGCCGAAGGGCGTGGGCGTCGTGGCCGACGCCGCGCACCTGTGCATGATGATGCGCGGCGTGCAGAAGCAGAACTCGTCGACCCTGACGTCTTGCCTCCTGGGATCGTTCCGCAGCGACCCGCGCACCCGGGCCGAGTTCCTGGGCCTGGTGCGCAGCATGCCGACGGGGTGACGCCGATCCGGGTGACCGCGATCCGGTCGACCGCGATCCGGTCGACTAGGCCGGGCCCTGGGACGTGACGTCCACGTCCGCCTGGTCGCCGTCGCCTTGATAGGCCGCCCACACGGCCTCGGCCACGTCCTCGGGGCGGCCCATCTTCGAGCGCTCCCAGTCGCCGGGGATGTCGTCCCAGATCGAGGTGTCGATCTGGCCGGGGTAGACGGTCGTCACGCGCACACCGTCCGCGCGCAGGTCCTCGCGCAGGGAGTCGGAGAAGCCCTTGAGGCCGGCCTTGCTCGCCCCGTAGGCCGTGCAGCGCTCGAAGCCTTGCTTGGCCGCGACCGAGGCGATGTTGAAGATGTGCCCGCGCTCGCTCTCCTTCAGGGGAGCCAGGGCCTCGAGGGTGACCAGGAAGGGGCCGGTCAGGTTGACGTCGAGGAAGCGCTGCCAGCTGGTGAGGTTGACGTTCTCGAAGGTCTCGAGGCCGAAGATCCCCGCGTTGTTGATCAGCACGTCCATCTCGCCGTCGAAGTCCTCGACGGCGCGGTAGACGGCGGCCTCGATCGAGCCGTGGTCGCGCACGTTCATCTGCGCCGCGAGCCCCTTGCCGCCCGCGGCTTCGATCTCCTCCACTACCGAGTCGAGCTCGGAGGAGGTGCGCGAGGCGATGACGATCTGGGCGCCCTCTCGGGCGAAGCGCAGGGCGATGGCGCGGCCGATTCCTCGGCTGCCGCCCGTGATTAACACGCGGGGTTGGCTCATGGGGCGCCAAGCATAGCGGCCGCCGGGGCTGTGGGCGATGGGCCACAGTCCCGCAGCGCCTCCGTCAGTCGGCGGAGAGGGCGCTGGCGGGCTGGGCGGCGGGCTTGCCGGCCAGCATGGCCTCGAGCCGGTCGAGTCCCATGCACATGTTGTCCATCGGGGGGCCGAAGGAGAAGCGCATCCACTGGCGGTAGGGCGAGGCCGCGCG
>JAJFFA010000109.1 GCA_021776885.1 Planctomycetota bacterium | reverse complement strand
GGCCGAGAAGCCGTCGAGAGCCCGCGCACGGTGGACGTCACCGACCGACTCGCGACCGCGCTCCGGCTCGAGCAACATGTTCGCGAAGGGCTGCAAGACGAAGAACATCTCGAGCCGCGAGGAGGCGTCGAAGAGAAACTTCGCGTCGGGGCCCAGTTTGTTGCGCAACCAGTCGTACTGTTCGGCGCGCGGATCGACGCGACGCAGTCCGTCGACGCGCTTGGCGTGAACGACGCCGGGCGAGGCCAGGCTGGCGACCCCGATCACGATAACCACGGCAGCCCGCACGGCCTGCCGCGACCGCGACGCCACGCCCCGCAAGGCGAGGCCGACCAGGGCTTGCAGCACGGCGGCGCCGAGCAGCAACAGGAAGGGGATGGCCGGCAGCAGGAAGCGCATGTCCGCGAAGACCCCCGGCGCCAGGGCCAGGTAGGTGGGCACGGAGGCCGTGAGCAGCAGGATCGAGCGCTCTTCCCGCCAGCGGAACGCGCGCCACAGGGCAAGGACCAGGCCCGCGGCCGTGAGCACGGCGAAGGCCGTGCCGGCGTTCATCTCCCCGAACTCCGTGATGTAGTAGGTCCAGCCCACGTCGCTCGAGCCGTTGAAGCCCTTCTCCATCATGGCGGCCTGGTAGATGAAGTCGCGGGCGAAGGCGCGCGGCTCGAAGGCCATTCCCGGCGAACCCGCCAGGAAGGCCAGGGGCGCGACGAGGAAGCCGGCCAGGTAGCGGCCCTCGCGGCGAGCCAGGAGCTGGCGCCACCCCTCACCCGCGGGCCGCACCCGGCGCCAGACCAGCCAGGTCGCGACGGCCAGGGTGAGCAGGTGGATGCCGCCGTTGTACTTGGTGGACGCGACCAGCCCGAGCAGCAGCCCGCACAGGGCGTGCTGCCGCGTGCCGGGTGCGTCGGTGTAGCGCAGGAGCGCCAGGTAGAACAGCAGCACCAGCAGCACCAGGGGGCACTCGTTGCCCATGACGAAGGTGCGCTGGATCGCGATCCAGTCGACCGCCAGGGCGGTCGCAGCGACGAGGCCGACCGCGCTCCCGAACAGGCGTCGGCCGACGAGGAACAGACACAGGACCGCGCCCAGGCTCGAGGCCAGGGTCACCGAACGCCCGACGATCGTGATCCAGAACGGGTCGAGGATCGCGTCCGCCGAGAACGCCCCGAAGCTCTCGAAGGCCCCGGTCAACGTGCCCACGGCTCCCACCAGCAGCGTCCCGAGCCAGACCACCACCATGTAGAAACTGGGGTTGATGTAGTAATCGGGGGTGAAGTCGCCCTCGAGATACCCGGCGACCACGGCCAGGTAGTGCCCCTCGTCGTTGCGAGGGAAGATGCGCCCCGGATCCCCGGAGTTGTTCACGTTGAAGCGGAACCACAGGGCCAGCAGCAAGACCACCAGGCAACCCAGAGGGCCGGCGAGGCGACCGAGGCGGCCGAGGGGATCATCAGGGCTCTGGACCCCGGGGAGCGGGGTGGTCTGGGAGCGTCGGACGGCGGGGACCATCCCCTCAGGATAACCCGGATTCGCGCTCTCCGGGCCCGTCGCCGATTAGCAGGCCGTGGTGAAAGTGCCTTGGTGCCAGGGCGGCGGCTAGGATGTGCGCGCTCCAGATGCGCGCCGTCCTGATCCTCTCCGCCCTCGTCGGCGGCTGTGCTCCCTCCTCCACCCCGGCCGGGGCCAGGGGCTCGCCGAGCGTGCTGCTGGTGACCCTCGACACGACCCGTGCCGACGGCCTCTCGTGCTACGGCGAGGGCACCGCGGCCACGCCCCACCTGGACGCCCTGGCGCGCCGCGGCGTGCTGTTCGAGCGCGCCCTCACGGTCGCCCCCTTGACCCTGCCCTCCCACGCCAGCCTGATGACCGGCGTGCTGCCCCCTGAGCACGGTGTGCGCATCAACGGCGACACCGCCCTCGGCCCGGAGCTGCCCACCCTGGCCGAGCGCTTCCGCGCCGCCGGCCACCGCACCGCGGCCTTCGTCTCGGCTCTCGTCCTGGAAGAGCGCTTCGGGCTGGGACGCGGGTTCGAGCTGTTCGACGACTTCCAGTACGACGGCAGCGAGCTGAACCGCAGCGCCAGCGACACGACGGACGCCGCCCTGGCCTGGCTCGAAGAGGCCCCCGAGTCCCCCTTCTTCACCTGGGTGCACTACTTCGACGCCCACTTCCCCTACCGCCCCCCGGCCGCCCACCGAGCGGCGCAGCGCTCGCCCTACCAGGCCGAGATCGCCTACACGGACGCCGAGTTCGGGCGCCTGGTCGCGTGGCTGGAAGAGCACGGACGGGCCGACGACACGATCATCGTCGTCGTCTCCGACCACGGCGAGTCCCTCGGGCAGCACGGCGAGGAGACCCACGCGGCCTTCGTCTACGACTCGACCATGCACGTGCCCCTGCTGCTCCAGGTGCCCGGAGCCGAGAGCGCGGGCGCGCGCGTCTCCACGCCGGTGCAGATCATCGACCTCTTCCCCACCCTGCTCGAGGCAAGCCGCATCGGCGACGTGCTGCCGTCCCGGGGGGTGAGTCTCTTGCCCGCGCTCGTCGGCCGCGCGCTGCCCGAGCGCGACCTGTACGGCGAGAGCGAGTACTGCCGCTCGAACTTCGGCTGGAGCAGCTTGAGTGCCCTCTGGTCGGGTCGCTGGAAGTACATCGAGGCTCCCGAGCCCGAGCTCTACGACCTCGAAGCGGATCCGCACGAGCTGCACGACCGCGCGGCCGAGGAGCCCGAGCGCCTGCGCGAGCTGAGCGCGCGACTGGATGCCCTGCGCGCGGGAATCGAGCTGCGCAGCGGCGTGCCCGCCGTGATGTCGAGTGAGGACACCCAGGGGCTCGAAGCCCTGGGCTACGCCCAGGGGGGTGGCG
>JAJFFA010000108.1 GCA_021776885.1 Planctomycetota bacterium | reverse complement strand
TTGCCAGCGCCTGCGGCAGCACATCCAAGGACGAGACGGTCTCGCCCTGGCCCGAGGTGCGTAGCGCCGACCTGGGCTCGATGCAAAACGTCTCCCGGGTCGGGAACCTCTGGTACGGCGGCGACCCGACCGCCGAGGACCTGGATCTGGCCCGCCGCCGGGGCGTCGAGCGCATCGTCGACCTGACCAGCCGCGGCGACTCCCTCGACTACGAGGTCGAGGCCGTCGTCGCCGGGCTCGATCGCGAGTACCACGACCTGCGCGTCGAGGCCGACGAGGAGATCCCCGACGGGACGGTCGACCGCGCCCTCGAGCTGCTCGCCGACGACACGCCGACGCTGATGTTCTGCGGTGACGGCGCGCGCTGCGCCCTGCTCATGGCGATCCACCGCGTCGTCTCCGACGCTGTGCCGCTGGACCAGGCGCTGCTCGATGCACGCCGCTGCGGCGTCGACGCCGGCAGCGAAGGCTTCATCCGGCGCCAGATCGAGCGCGTGCGCGCCCGAGGCTAGCACCAGCCGTCCGCCGCTGTCGCCGACTCCAGCCTTGGCGCTCTCGCCCCGGTCCTGGTCGGCGTCGTTCAGTCCGCGTCCGTGGTGTGCTCCCGGAGCTAGCAGGCCTTGGTGAAAGTGCTTTGGGGCCAGGGGGGCGGCATCTGATTCAGGTCGGTGTCTGGAAACGCAGGCGAATCGGTGGATTCGGCGAGGCTTGCAGGCACCGAGCTGGGGCAGAGGACGCCTTCCTGGCGCCGAACGACTTTCGCCACGGCCTGCTAGGAGCACCACCGGCTGGACCAGGGCAATCAAGCGTTTGCGCTTCGCGGCACCTTGTGCCCCGGGACCGCTCTGAGACTCGGAGGGTCCTCCAGGCGCTTGCCTCCAGGGGCTGCACCCTGCAAGGATGACCAACATGCTCCACGTCATCGCGCTCTTGTTCCAACCCCTGGTTCCAATCGTCACGCCGAGGGCTCAGGTTCCAGGCCCGATAGGCCCTCCGACTTCTGCGGCCGTGGGAGAAGTCATTTACTACTCCGATAGCGCGCATTTGTGGAGGCGGGACGCGGGAGGCTCGCGGGTGCTCTACGACGCTCCACCAGGTTGGGACGTCGACGGCGTTGCTGGAGACGCGTGGGGGAACTGGTACGCGGCGATCTACCGTGACAACACTGGAGACTTGGGGCAGGTGATCAAGAACGGTCAGGTCATTTTCTCGGCATCGGGCGAGGGAGTCTCGGACGTAGACGTTGCAATCGATGGAACCGTCTACATCTCCACCTTTCAACGCGTAGTCCGGATCGACCCATCCGGAGCTCAGTCGACGGTCTATACCTCTCCGGGTCAGACGATTCAGGGAGTGGCGGCCGGATGTCGAGAGGAGTGGTATGCCGCGGTCACTGGAGTTGGCCTCGTCAACAGGTTCGGTGTGCTCCTCAGTCAGACTGGCGTGGAGGGCGATGTCGACGTCGCCGACGGTGTGATCTACTACTCGGTCGGCCACGAGGCCTACTTGTTCGATGCGGCGGGGCTGACGTTGCTTCGCCGGGCCGGGCCTAGCGCCGAGATCAAGTGTGTGGGTGGAACCGTGCAAGGCGACTACTACCTGGGTCTGGATGAGAAGCTCCTGCGCAAGCGTCGACGCCTTCTGACAGCGACGGACGACATCAAGGACGTCGATGTCGTTCTTCCGCAGATTTCGATCCCCGTGCGGATCCTCCGGCTCGAAAACCCGCCTGGACTGGATGCCGGGATTGCTTCCCTTCGTACTCCGACGGGCGCGGACGCGCTGAGCACGGTTCAGTGTGTTGTCGACTGCCTCAACGAGCTCTATCGATCAGCTGGCGTGCTGTTCATTGCCGAGGGGATCCAAGCGGTTGTCATTCCCGCCGACGTTGCCGGCGGTCCGCAGCCGGACTTCGATGGTGATGGGCGCTTGGACTCTGCCGAAATCCAACAACTGCGTGACTACCTGTACGCGCAGCCCGGCCTCGTCCCGACAGGGATGATCGTCACTGCGCCAGTCGGTGAAGTGCGGCTGGACGGCGCGCCCCATAGCCTGCTCGGTATCGTTGTCAGCGGCTTTTGCCCTTCCGGGGGGTGCGGTGACGGCAGCTTGATCTGCACGGAGTCGGCCCCCGCCGACAACCTCAGCTTCGTCACCGACATGGGGGACTGCCGCACGTTCGCCCACGAGGTCGGGCATTCCTTCGGTCTCTGTCACTGCGAGGTGACGGACAGCTTGATGGAGACCTGTCGAACTCAGTTGACTGAGGTCTGCGAGGTCAACTTCCCGGGGTGCGCTACCGACTGCAACGTGGGAACCGCCTCCTCCCAGGTGGATCTCTCGTGCGAGCACGCTAGACGGGTTCGGTCCGTGGCGTCGGATCCGGATACCTTTCTCGGCGCGGCGAGCGGGGGCGCGTTAATTGGCTGCACGTACGAATGAGGTGGACCTCGCCATGGCTCGCGAGATGAGCGATCGAAGCTGGGGGGCTCAGCTCCGGGCCACGTCGATCAGCTCGCCCATCGCCTGGGCGATGCGATCGCACTCGTCGTCGCTGGTGCAGGCCGGGGGCATGGCGTAGAGCACGTTGCCGAGTGGGCGCAGCAGGACCCCGCGCTCGAGGGCGGCGGCGCGCAGGCGCGGGCCCATGTGCGCCAGATAGCCCGCGTCCTGCGTGGGCAGGTCGAAGGCGACCACGCCGCCCAGCTGGCGTAGATCGTCGACGTCGCCGGCGCGTGGTTCGAGGGCTGCGGCGATGCGTGTGCCGATGGCTTCGAGGCGCGCGGGGACGTCGTCCTCCAGGGTCAGGCGCAGGGACGCCAGG
>JAJFFA010000107.1 GCA_021776885.1 Planctomycetota bacterium | reverse complement strand
CCCTCCTTGCCCGCCATGACCCCGCCGTGTCCCTGGGCCAGCTCGACTGCCAGGTCGCCGATCTGGATCGTGCCCAGGGAGTCCTCGGCGTGGGCGTGGTCTTCCTCTTCGGCGGCCGGCGCCTGGCCCGCGGTCGGGGCGCTCTCGGGCGCGGCCTCGCTCGCCGTCGTGCCCCCACCGTCGCCGCAGGCGGGGAAGAGGAAAAGGGCCAGACTCGCGACGAGCTCGGGGGCGTGCTTCATGAGGGGTCTTCTTCGGGTTCGGAACTCGGGCGGAGCGGGACGGCGCGTCGGAACCCAGGGGCTCCACGGCCCGATTGGAGCGCAGCGTACCCTGCGGGGACCAGGACCAGGTTCAGGAAGGTCGAGGTCAGGAGCCCGCCGAGGATCACGACCGAGAGCGGACTGAGGATCTCGTTCCCCGGCTGATCGCCCTCCAGGACGATGGGCAGCAGGGCGAAGGCGGCGGTCAGCGCGGTCATCAGGATCGGCACCAGGCGCTCCATGGAGCCGCGCACGACGGCCTCGTCGAGGCCGCAGCCCTCCTCCTCGAGCAGGTGTCGGTAGTGGTTGACCAGCAGGATGCCGTTGCGCACCGCGATGCCGAAGAGGGTGATGAAGCCCACCAGGCTGGCGATCGAGAGCACGGGAGCGGTGTACGCGCCGCGGCCCAGGAGGCCGGCGATGTTCTGCGCCACGTCCGGCGACTCGGTCAGGAACACGGCCAGGACGCCGCCGATCAGGGCCAGGGGCAAGTTGACCAGCACCAGCAGCGAGACGCGCAGCGAGCCGATCGCGAGCTCCAGGAGGAAGATCATGATCAAGAGGGCGACGCCCCCGAAGAGCAGGATCGAGCGGCTGGCCGACTGCTGCGCCTCGAACTGCCCGCCGTACTTCGCTGTGTAGCCGTGACGCGCGACGATCGGATCGACGCGGCCACGCACCTCCTCCACCAGGTGCCCCAGGTTCGCCCCCTCTGCCACGTTGAGGGAGATGACCGCCTTGCGCTGCGAGTTCTCGCGCGCGATGAGGTTGGAAGCGAGCTCGGGCCCGATGTCGGCGACCTCGCCCAGGCGCACCAGCGCGCCCCCCGCCCCGCGCAGCATCAGGGCCTCGAGGTCGGCCACGTCGTCGCGCTCGTCGGGGTGCAGGCGCACCGCCAGGCCGTACCTGCGCACGCCCTCGTTCACCTCGGCCACGGTGACTCCGAAGATCGCGTCACGCACCTGGTGCGCCGCGGCCAGGGGCGTCAGGCCATAGGCGGCGAGCAGCTGCGGGCGGTACTCCACCGGCAGGGACTCGATCAGCACCTCGCGGTTGGCCGTGACGTCGCGCGCCCCGGGCAGGCGTCGCAGCTCGCCCTCGACCTCGGCGGCGATGGCGCGCAGGCGCGCCAGGTCATCGCCGTAGACGCTGATCGCGATCGCCGCCGGCGTGCCCGAGAGGATGTGACTCAGGCGGTGCTCGATGGGCTGGCCGACGTTCGTCGTGACGCCCGGGACCTGCTCGAGGATACGCGTGACCTGCTTGCGCACCTCGTCCTTGGCGAAGCCCGGCCGCAGGGTGATCTCGATCTCGGAGTTGCTCACCGGCTCGGCGTGCTCGTCGCGCTCGGCGCGCCCCGTGCGGCGCGTCACGCTGCGCACGCCCTCCAGGTCGAGCAGCTGGGTCTCGACGGCGGCGGCGATGCGGTCACTGGCGCTCAGCGACGTGCCCGGGGGCGCGAACAACCCGACCGTGAACGTGCCCTCGTTGAACTCGGGCAGGAACGAGGTGCCGAAGGTCGACCCGAGCCACAGGGCCAGCACGGTCGCCACGGCCGCCGCCCCCAGCATCAGCCGACGCCAGCGCAGGGCGAGGCGCAGGAGCGGCTCGTACAGCCCCTTGAGCCCGCGCACCAGGAACCCGTCCCGCGCCTCGCGCGCGCTCGGCTCGGCCGAGAGCAGCAGGCGACACAGGGCCGGCGTGACCGTCAGGGCCACGACCAGGGAGGCCAAGAGGGAGACGACGAAGGCGATGCCCAGGGGCCGGAAGAAGCGCCCCTCGATGCCGCCCAGGAGCATCAGCGGTACGAACACGACCACGATGATCATCGTCGCGAAGACCATCGCGGGGCGGATCTCGTTGCTGGCCTCGAAGATGACCTCGTGCTTCGGGCGCCGCTCGCCCTCGGGCTTGCAGGCGTTCTGCCTCAGGCGCCGGAAGACGTTCTCCACGTCGATGATCGCGTCGTCGACCAGGCTGCCCACCGCGATCGCGAGCCCCCCGAGGGTCATCACGTTGATCGTCTCGCCCAGGGCGTCGAGGGCCAGGAGGCCCGCGGCCAGGGACAGCGGCAGGGCCGAGAGGGTGACCAGGGTCGTGCGCAGATTGAGCAGGAACAGGGCCAGGATGATCGACACGATGATCGCCGCGTCGCGCAGGGCCTTGAAGACGTTGTGCAGCGCCAGCTCGATGAAGTCGGCCTGGCGGAAGATCTGGCGGTTGATGCGCAGGCCGTCGGGCAGCGACGGGGCGATCCCATCGAGCAGCTCGTCCACCTGATCGGTGATCGCCAGGGTGTTGGTGCCCGGCGCCTTCTGCAGGGTCATGACCACCGCCGGGTGCCCGTCGTCCGCGCCGGTGCCGCGCCGGGGAGCCGCCGCCAGACGCACCTCGGCCACCTGCCCGAGGGTCACGGGCACGCCCTCGTGGATCTTGACCAGGGTCCCGGCGATGTCCGCCACCGAGCGCACCCGGCCGCTCTGGCGGATCGGGAGCTCGAGGTGGTCGACATCGGGCAGGTAGCCGGCACTGAGGGTGCTGTGGGCCGCCTCTGCGGCGCGGGCGACGTCGTCCACGCTGAGGCCGAAGAGGCGCAGGTCCTCCTGCCGCACGAGCACCTGGTACTCGGGCAGCTCGCCGCCGATGACCGAGACCTGGGCCACGCCGGGGATCGCGAGCAGCTTGTTGCGCAGCTCGAACTCCGCGTAGCCGCGCAGCTCCATCGGGCTGCGACGACCGTCGGGGGACGACACCGCCAGGAGCATGATCTCGCCCGTGATCGAGGTGATCGGCGTCATCGCGGCGTGGGCGTAGAGCGGCAGGTCCTCGCGCACCGTGTCCAGCCGCTCCGAGACCAGTTGCCGGGCGCGGTAGATATCCGCCCCCCACTCGAACTCGACGTAGGCGATCGAGAGCCCGATGGCGCTCGAGCTGCGCACGCGGCGCACGCCCGGGATGCCGTTGACCGCGGCCTCGATCGGGAAGGTCACGTACTGCTCGATCTCGTCGGCCGCCAGCCCCGGGGCTTCGGTCATCACGACCACGGTCGGCGCGTTCAGCTCGGGGAAGACGTCGATGGGCGTGCGCGGCAGGCGCAGGGCCGCCAGGCCGAGCAGCACGCCGGCGAGCACCAGCACCAGGCCGGCGTGGTCGATCGAGAAGCGGATCAGATTCTTGAGCACGGCGCAGCCTCAGTGATCGTCATGGGAGCTGCCGTCCGCGTGGACGTGCCCGCTGCTGGGGACGCCGCCCGCGCGTTGCAGGGCGAGCTTGAGCTCGTAGACACCGGAGAGCACCACCTCGTCCGTACGTGTGACGCCACTCTCCAGCACGACCCACATACCGTCGCTCACGCCCATGTCCGCCTCGACCCGGATCGCCGTGTTGGGGTCCGCGGGGTCACGGCGGAAGAAGACGTGCTGCAGGCCATCGCGCACCACGGCGGCGCGCGGCACGCACAGGGCGGGCGCCGGGGTCCCGGCGACGACGATCTCGAGGAAGCCCGAGATCCCGGGGCGGATCCAGGCTGCGCTGGCCTCGGGGGTGGCGACGAGGGAGACCGTGCGCTCGGTCGGGTGGGCCTCGAGCCCCAGGGTCATGGTTGCGGGCACCCCGCCGTCCATGGGCTGGCCGGGCGAGGGCGGAGGGAAGAGCTGCACCTGGCTGACCCCCATGAGCTTGCGCAGGTCGGCCTGCAAGCCCTGGGCCCGGAAGCGCACGCGCTGCGGATCGACCGTGGAGAGCACCTGGGTCGGGACCTCGACGAAGGCGCCGTCCGTGACGCTGAGCTGCTCGACCACCCCCGCCGTCACGGCGCGCACCGTGATCCAGTCGATGGTGAGGAAGCGCGGGACGAGCTCGCCGTCCGGGCCGCTGACCTCCTCTTCGAGCTCCGCCTCCGGGATGTCCGAAGCGGTGGAGGCGCGGTGCAGAGCGTGCTGCCGGGTGCGGCGCGCGTTGGCCAGGCGCGTGCGCGCCAGCTCGAGCTCGGCCTCCAGGCGCGGCAGGCTGGCCTCCAGCTCGGCCGCCTCGACCTCGAGGCCCGCCTGCTTGAAGTCCACCCGGGCCAGGCCCTCGATGCGCTCCCGCGCCAACTCGCCCATGCGCCGCGCCTCGGCCAGCTTCGCCCGCCCCACCTCGATCTCGGCCCCTGCGATCTCCATCGCCTGCTCGCCGAGGAGGATCTCGTGCAAGAGCTCCGGCCAGGCCGGAGACTCGTATTCGAAGAGCGGCGTGCCCACCTCGACCCGCTCGTACTGGTCCACGAAGAGCTGCACCCGCCCGGGCAGGGCCATGCGGTACTCGTGGCGAGCGAGGGGCTGGAGCTCGAAGGCGCCGGGGACGCGCAGGGTGCGCGCGACGTCACGCACCTCGACCTGAGCGAAGGTGACGCCGAGGTTGCGCCGCACGCTGGCGGGGATCTCGACGCGGTTGGTCGGCTGCGCGTCCGCCTCGGCCGCGGCCGCC
>JAJFFA010001060.1 GCA_021776885.1 Planctomycetota bacterium | reverse complement strand
GCGCAGCGCGTCGAGGCCTTCCGTGCGCGGGGCGAGCTGGTCGCGCGCGGCAAGCGCCGGCGCAACGCCTCGCGGCCCGAGGAGCTCACCGGAACCCTGCGCGTAGAGACCGGCGAGTACGTGCACTTCGTCGTGCTCGAGGCCGAGGAGCAGCTCGAACTCGGCGACTGGGCGCGGGTCGACGGCATGTTCCTCAAGCTGTACCGCACCGAGGCCCCGGCCGGAAAGGGCGCGGAGGACGGCTGGTTCGAGGGCCCGCTGTTGTGCGGCGCAGACCTCATGCGCTCCTACGCGCCCGTGACGGAGGAGTCCGTCCTCGCCGCCGGCGGCGAGTTCAACCTCGACGCCCTCGAGGACATCATCGACGACTCCCTGGAGACCGGCTCGGGCGGCATCCCGGAGGACGCCAAGTGGCAGCTCATGACCCTGGCCTGGGCAGACCGCCTCGGCGCCTCGGGCATCGACTGGGACGCCGCGCCCCTGCTCGACGGGCAGACCATCGGCGAGCTGATGGTCAACGGCGACGCGTACCGCGGGAAGCCCTTCCGGCTCGACGTCAGCCAGAACATGGGTGGCTGGACCGAGCGCGAAGGCGAGAACCCGATGCGCCTGCCGCGCACCAGCGCGGGCTGGATCGCCAACCAGACCTGGAAGGGTCAGGTTCCGCTCTTCCAGTGGATGGGTCCCTTCGACCTGCCCGAGATCACCGATCGCTACGGCAAGGCGCACTACGTCACCGGCCGCGGGTTCTTCCTCAAGGACATCGTCTACGAGAAGAACGGAGGCGACATCGGGCGTGCACCGATCTTCGTCATGGCCGCCGTCGACACCTTCACGCCGCCGCCCGACCGACAGACCGAGATGCTCATGTGGGGCGTCCTGATCACCACCGTCGGCCTGGTCCTGCTGCTCGGGTACCTGCTCGTGCGCGACAAGGCCAAGTCCAAGGAGCTGCAGGCCGAGCTCGTGCGCCGGCGCCGGGCGCGGCGCGCCCAGGGCGGAGCGGGAGCCGGCGCGGCTCCGAGCCTCGCCGAAGGTGGCGAGCCCGCTTGATGGAGCCCAGGGCGGCCGCCGACGAGGTCGTCGAGGTCGCCACCTCGCCGCCCTACCTGGTGCGGGTCGGTCCCGGAGCCCTGGCCCACGTCTCCGCGGCTTGCGGGTCGGCGTCCGGTGTGGCGCTCCTCGTCGACCAGCGCGTCGAGTCCCTGCACGGCGCTCTGCTCGACGCGCAGCCCCGCCTGCGAGCAGCGCCGCGACTCTCCCTCGAGGGCGGTGAGGCGGCCAAGACCTTCGGCGTGCTCGAGCGCGCCCTCGACTTCCTGACCGACGCTGGCCTCGACCGGCAGGGCTGCGTCGTCACCTTCGGCGGCGGCAGCCTCGGGGACCTGGGCGGGCTGGCCGCTTCGCTCTACAAGCGCGGCGTGGCCGTGGTCCACGCGCCGACGACGCTGCTGGCCCAGGTCGATGCGTCCGTGGGCGGCAAGACCGCGATCAACCTGCGCGGCGGGAAGAACCTGGCGGGCACGTTCCACCAGCCGCGGGCGGTGTGCGCGGACACGACGCTGCTGGCCACCCTGGACCCGGACGAGCTGCGCTCCGGGCTGGGCGAGGTGGTCAAGACGGCGATGCTGGCGGGCGAGGCGACCCTGGCTCGGCTCGAGGTCCTGGCCCCCGCCCTCGGCCGACGCGACGCGGCCGCCTTGACCGAGCTCGTCGCCGCCTGCGTGCGGCACAAGGCCCGGGTCGTGGCCCAGGACCCCCTCGAGCGCGGGCTGCGCCGCTCCCTCAACCTGGGCCACACCTTCGGCCACGCCATCGAGTCCGTCGCCGGCTACGGACGCGTGCCCCACGGGGTCGCGGTCGCGGTCGGTCTGAGCCTGGCGCTGCGCGCCGCAGAGTCCCTGGGCCTGTGCAGCGACCCCGACTACCCGGGTCGGATCAGGGCACTGCTCCAGGCGTTGGGCCTGTGCAGCTCCCTGCAGGAGCTGCGCCGCGAGCTGGGCCAACCGCTCTCCGGCGGCGACCTGCTGGCAGCGATGGCCCACGACAAGAAGGGAGCCGTCGGAGCGCCGGAGCTGGTCGTGCCCGCCGCCCCCGGGAGCGTCGAGCCAGGCGTGCGCGCGACGGCGGAGCAGCTCTCGAGCTGGCTGGCGTAGCCTGGTAGGGCGCGCGGGCGCCTGCGCGCCCGTTTTGTCAGACTGCCGCGCTGCCCATGATCGACCCCCCGCAACACGACCACGGCCACGCCCACGGTCAGCCGGGCGACGACGCCGGTGACGGGCACGACCACGGCGAGCTCTTCCCGCGCCAGCTGACCGCCGGGCTGGTGGCCGAGGCCGAGGCGACGGCCGAGCGGCGCGCCCTTGGGCCGGTGCTCGCGGTCGCCGCGGGTCTCGTGCTCCTGGCCCTCGGCCTGCCCAACGAGCGCCTCCCGCGGCTCCCCATGAGCAGCTGGCCTGCGGCCTGGGACAGCCCCCTCTGGGCGTCGCCCGCTCCCCTCTCGAACGCCCTCGTCCGGGCCGCGTCCGCCCTGGGCGGGGTCTCGCTCGAGCGCATCTGGTACCTGTTCGCGGCGCTCACCTTCGCCGCCTGCCTCCCGGCCCTCGTCGCCCTCTTGCGGGGCGTGGGCTTCGGCGCGCGCACGTCGCTCCTGGCCGCGGTCTGCGCCCTGGCCTCGCCCCTCGCCTGGGACGGCGCCACCCGCCCCGGGCCGTTCCCGGCCGGGGTGCTCGTCGCGACCTGGTTGGCCGCGCTGCTCTTCCGCCATGGCCGGGAGCGACCGGCGCGCAGCTCGTGGGGCGTCTCCCTGGCCTGGGGCATCGCCGTCCTGATCCATCCGGACATGTGGCTCGCCTGGCCCGTGATCGCGGCCACCCAGATCGGCGAGGGGCGCACCCTCACCACCGCCTTCTGGGTCGCCCTGCCCCTCGTCATCCTGTGTGGCCTGGCGCCGGGGGTCTCCTGGCAGGTGCCCTCCCCCGGGACTCTCGCCCCGCGGGGGGTGCACGCGGCGCGCCTGGCCCTCTCGACCGGCGCCTCCCTGGTCGGGCTGTTCGGCCTGATGGCCGGGCGGCGCGCCGCTGAGGAGTCCGCCCCGCCCTTCTGGACCAAGCTCTGGTTCGGCGCACTGCTGCTGCCCCTGGCCATGGGTCACGCGCCCGGCGGCTTCGAGGGCACATGGCTCGTGCCCCTGGCCGCCCTGGGCCTCGCCGACCTGGCCACCCGTCACGCGCGCGAGGAGCGCGCCCACGGCCTGCTCGCCGGGTTGCTCGTCGTGGGCGTCCTGAGCTGCGTCGGGGCCCGGCTGGCCCTGGGGGGACCGGACGCCCCCTGGCGCGCAACCGCCCGCGCTCGGCTCGAGCCCGGAGACGTGGTGTTCAGCGCGCAGCCGGCGCACCTCTACCTCCTGGAGCAACGCTACGGGCTGGTCGCCATCGACCTGCGCTCGCCGGCCGAGACCGCGGCGGGCCTGACGGCCTGGGCCAGCGCTGGGCGGCGCCTGGTGCTCGACGCCGGCGGCCCGGTCGACCCGGCCGCCAGAGCCCTGGTCGAGAAGCACGCGGGCGATTCCCTACTCCGGCTGAACGAGCATGGCCTCGAGTGACGAAAGTCCCACTGGCGCGTCGACACCCGTGATGCAGTTTGATCTACTCGGGCAGTTTAAGCCCTGACCGCGGATCCGGCCGCCCCCCCCAGCCGATCCGCGTCACTTCGGAGCCCACCAGGAGAATCTGCGCAACATGCCCCGCCGTGACGACCTCGAGTCGATCCTGTTGATCGGAAGTGGACCGATCGTGATCGGGCAAGCGTGCGAGTTCGATTACTCGGGTACCCAGGCCTGCAAGGCGCTGCGTGAGGAGGGCTACCGGGTGATCCTGGTCAACTCCAACCCGGCCACGATCATGACCGATCCGGAGATCGCCGATGCGACCTACATCGAGCCGATCACGCCGGACACGGTCGAGCGCATCCTGGAGAAGGAGCGTCCGGATGCCGTCCTGCCCACCCTCGGAGGCCAGACCGGCCTGAACACCGCCCTGGCCCTGCACGACCGCGGTGTCTTCGAGCGCCTGGGCATCGAGATGATCGGCGCGGATGGCGACGTGATCCGCAAGGCCGAGGACCGCGACCTGTTCCGCGCCGCCATGCAGCACGCGGGGCTCGAGTGCGCCCGCTCGGGGATCGCCCACGACATGGAGGAGGCGCGCCGTGTCCTGGGCTACATGGGGTTGCCCTGCGTGATCCGTCCGGCCTTCACCATGGGCGGAGCCGGGGGCGGCATCGCCTACAACGTCGACGAGTTCGAGGAGATCGTGGGCCGCGGCCTGTCGCTCTCGATGAACAGCGAGATCCTGATCGAGGAGAGCCTCGTCGGTTGGAAAGAGTTCGAGATGGAGGTGATGCGCGACAAGGCGGACAACGTCGTCATCATCTGCTCGATCGAGAACCTCGACCCGATGGGTGTGCACACCGGGGATTCGATCACTGTCGCCCCGTCACAGACACTGACGGACCGCGAGTACCAGCGCCTGCGCAACGCCTCGATCGCGATCATGCGCGAGATCGGCGTCGAGTGCGGTGGATCCAACTGCCAGTTCGCGATCGACCCCAAGACCGGGCGCATGATCGTGATCGAGATGAACCCGCGGGTCTCGCGCTCGTCGGCCTTGGCCTCCAAGGCCACCGGGTTCCCGATCGCGAAGTTCGCGGCGAAGCTCGCCGTGGGCTACACGCTGGACGAGATCCAGAACGACATCACGCAAGAGACGCCGGCCTGCTTCGAGCCGACGATCGACTACTGCGTGGTCAAGATCCCACGCTTCGCCTTCGAGAAGTTCCCCGGCGCCGACACGACGTTGACGACGCAGATGAAGAGCGTCGGCGAGACGATGAGCATCGGGCGCACCTTCAAGGAGGCGCTGCAGAAGGCCGTACGCGGCCTCGAGACGGGCAAGCCCGGCATGGGCCTGGATCCGCGCGACTCGTTCACGCCCGTTGACGGGGACGACCGCGAGCGCATCACGCGCCACCTGCGCACCCCCAACTGCGAGCGCCTGTACTTCCTGCGCCTGGCGTACCGCTCGGGCTGGAGCACCGACGAGATCTACGAGACCACGGGCATCGACCCCTGGTTCCTCGAGAACATCCGCGAGCTGTGCGAGTTCGAGCAGGAGCTGGCGGGCGACCTGATCACCGCCGATCGGCTGCGCCAGGCCAAGCGCCTGGGCTACACCGACGCCCAGATCGCCCTGGCCGCCGGGACGACCGCCAAGGCGATCGAGGCCCTGCGCGTCGAGGCCGGGATCATGCCCTCCTACAAGCTGGTCGACACCTGTGCCGGCGAGTTCGAAGCCAAGACGCCCTACTACTACTCGACCTGGGAGGACGAGACCGAGCTGGAGGTCTCGTCGCAGCCCAAGATCATGATCCTCGGTGGCGGACCGAACCGCATCGGGCAGGGCATCGAGTTCGACTACTGCTGCGTGCACGCCGCCTTCGCCATGCGCGAGATCGGCTTCGGCTCGATCATGGTCAACTCGAACCCGGAGACCGTCTCGACGGACTACGACACGTCCGATGACCTGTTCTTCGAGCCCCTGACCCACGAAGACGTCATGCACGTCGTGCGCGCGATCGAGCCCACCGGGATCATCGTGCAGTACGGCGGGCAGACGCCCCTGAACCTGGCCGAGGGCCTGGCCGCCGCCGGCGCGCCCCTGATCGGCACCTCCGTCGAGTCGATCGACCGCGCCGAGGACCGCCAGCAGTTCGGACAGTTCCTGGACAAGCTCGGCCTGCGCCAGCCGCCCAACGGTATCGCCACGACCCCCGGCGAGGCCTTCGAGGTGGCGCGCAAGATCGGCTATCCGGTCCTGGTCCGCCCCAGCTACGTGCTCGGTGGGCGCGCGATGGAGATCGTCTACGACGACGAGTCCCTGGACCGCTACATGACCCACGCGGTCGAGGCCTCGCCCGACAAGCCGATCCTGGTCGACCAGTTCCTCGAGGATGCGATCGAGGTCGACGTCGACGCGATCTGCGACGGCAAGCTCGTCGTGATCGGCGGCATCATGGAGCACATCGAGGAGGCGGGTATCCACTCCGGCGACTCGTCGTGCGTGCTCCCGCCGCACACCCTGGCGCCCGAGATCGTCGACGAGATCACGGCTTCAACGAAGTCCATGGCCCTCGAACTGGGCGTGATCGGCTTGATGAACGTCCAGTACGCGGTCAAGGGTCACAAGGTCTACGTGATCGAGGTCAACCCGCGCGCCTCACGCACCGCCCCCTTCGTCAGCAAGGCCATCGGCGTGCCCCTCGCCGGGCTGGGCGCCAAGGTCATGGCAGGCAAGTCCCTCGAGGAGCTGGGCTTCACCGAGGAGATCGTGCCGCCCTACTTCTGCGTCAAGGCGCCGGTGTTCCCCTTCAACAAGTTCCCGGGCGTCGACATCTTGCTGTCGCCGGAGATGCGCTCGACGGGCGAGGTGATGGGCATCGACCCCGACCTGGGCAGTGCCTTCGTCAAGGCCTACAGCGCGGCCGGCCAGAACCTGCCCAAGACCGGGCGCATCCTGATCACGGTCAAGCACACGGACAAGCGCCACATCATCGCCGAGGCGCGCACCCTGGTCGGGCTGGGCTACGAGCTGTGCGCGACGGAGGGCACCTTTCGTGCCCTGCGCTCGGGCGGCATCGAGTGCGAGCGCGTGAACAAGGTGCACGAGGGCCGACCGCACATCGTCGACCTCGTGAAGAACCGTGAGATCGATCTGATCTTGAACACGCCCTACGGCAAGCAGCAGCGCTACGACGACAGCTCGATCCGCTCGGCCGCTGTCTCGGCGGGTATCACCTGCATCACGACCCTGGCCGGCATCCGCGCCATGGTCAGCGCCCTGGCCGCCGTCCACCGCGGCCCCCAGACCGTTCGCAGCCTGCAGGAATACCACCGCGAACTTCGCGGCTGAGGGCCTCTCGAGTCAGTGGATGGAGCTTGTCTCCCGACGGCCTTCAGATTGCGGCTCCGCAGGGCCGAAGAGCCTGGATCATGCGCCCGATTCTCGATGCCTCTGTGGTCTCCAACGGCCGTGTCCTCGCCCGCGTCCGCCTCGACAAGGCCGCGATCCAGATCGGTCGCGACCCGCGCGCCGATCTGTACCTGAACGACCGGCGCATCTCGCGCCTGCACGCCGTGCTCAAGCGTCATGACGACGGCTTCGAGCTCATCGACCAGGGCAGCTCCAACGGAACGCGCCTGAACGCCACCGAGTTCGGCGGCGGCGAGCTCGTCAGCGGCGACGTGATCCACATCGGGCGCTTCGAGATCCACCTCGAGCTCGGCTATCGCGAGGACAACGAGCCCGGGGAAGAGCTCGAGCTCCTGAGTGACGATCCGGACCTGATGCGCGCCCTGTACGGCA
>JAJFFA010001059.1 GCA_021776885.1 Planctomycetota bacterium | reverse complement strand
CTCTTGCAGCTGGGAGCGCATTGCGGCCGGGTCGTCGATGCACTCGTCGATCGATTCGAGCACTCTGCCGTGCACGGTCTCGATCACGGCCTTGGTGCGGTCACTCCCGGCCAGGAGGGTGGCGGCGCCGATGGTGACACCGATCAGGACACCTCCGATGAGGGTCGTGCGAAACATGCCTTTGATAAGGGAGGTGATCATGGATGACTCCTTGGGGTTCGGTCGGCGGGGCGTCGTGTGCCACCCCGCGGTCAGCGGTAGGGCCCCGCATGGGGCTCCACGGACCTGTTTGGGAAGTCGGGCCCCGCCGTTTCGCCCCGGGGGCGCAGATTCCCCCTGGCGGGCCCCAGAGCCGGGCCCGGGGGTAAGAAACCCGGCGACCCTTGCGCGAAGATCCAGGGGGAACGAGCGTAGGGGAGGGCCTGCCATGGCCCTCTCCGTCTTGCATCCCCTGACCACAGGCTTCGTCGGCCGCCTCCGAGCCCGGGACCCCGCCGCCTGGTTCGAGCTCTGGGAGAACTTCGGGCCGATCCTGCGCCGCCAGCTCCAGCGCTGGGGGCGCGGCCGCATCGGGCAGGAGACGGTCCAGGACCTCTCCCAGGAGACCCTGGTGGCCCTGGCGGGGGCCATCGACCGCCACGATCCCTCCAAGGGAGCGCGCTTCTCGACCTGGCTCCTGACCATCGCCCGCTACACCCTGGGCGACGAGATGGACCGCCGCACGGCCCTCAAGCGCGGCGGCGGCGCCCGCCCCAGGTCCCTGGATGAGGGTCAGGACGGCGCGGACGGGACCCTGGGACCCGATGCGAGCTACGAGCAGCAGGTCTTCGACGCCAAGGTCGAGGCGGCTCTGCGCGCCGTGGAACGCGATGCGGGCTTCATGGACTTCAGCATCTTTCGAATGCGGGTCCTCGAGGGGCGCCCCGGCAAGGAGGTGGCGGAGAACGTGGGCACCAGCCAGCCCACCATCTCGCGCCGCCTGGCCAAGGTTCGCGAGCTTCTTCGTCGGCGCCTCGAGCAGGTCATCACGCGCTACAGTTTCACGGAGGCGGAAATAGCGGAAGCAGAGCGAAATGGCCTGAGCCTGCTTCCCAATGACTCAGCGGGCGGGGACCTCTCGGCAGGCGCCCCGTTCACCGAGAGCGCCTTCGACGAGGCGGTCCAGGAGATCTACCACCGCATCGCCGCGCGCCGCACCGAAGATGCGGCCGAGACGACCTCCTGACCCGCCCCTTGTTACCCCGAGCCCCGAACTAGAGAGGAAAGCCAGCATGGTCAGCGTCAGCTTCGGAGCGCTCGCGGTCCTGGTCACGGTCTTCCTCACCCTGGCCCTGCCCGTCGTCCTCGTCTGGGGTCTCTACAAGTTCGCCCTGGCCATCGTCTGGCTGATCGGCGGCCTGCTCCAGCTCCTCGTCGGTGGGGTGCGCCGGATCGCGCGCCTCGTCGTCGGCGGCGTACGCCGGGTGGCCGGACTCGCGGGCGGAAGCGTGCGCGACGGCCTGCACTTCGTCGGCGGAGTGATCACCGGGGCGGCCGTCGCCCCCCTGGCCGTCGCCAACGTCTGCATCGGTCGCTGGTCGGCCGCCGCCCACTACGGGCGCGCCCTCGAGGACGAGTTCATGAGCTCGGCCATCTGTCTGTACCGCCTGGCCATCGGCCGGCCCGTGCGCTTCCTCGGCCTGGGCGTCCTGACGGACGGGATCGAGCGCAGGCTGCCCGAGCTCGTCGCCCGCGCCCCGCGCAGCGACAAGCCCCGCGGCGGACGCGGAACCTTCGAGGGCTACAAGGTGCTCGGCACCCTGCCGGCCGGTGGCTCGGGCGCCAAGCTCTACCTGGCACGACCGGATGCCACGACGCTCGAGCGCTTCATCGCGGCCGGAAGCCCCGACCCCGGAAAGGTGGTGATCAAGTCCTTCGCCCTGGCCGAGGGCTCGACCCTGCCGCAGATCGTGCGCGAGAGCCGTGCCCTCGAGGCCGCCCGACGACTGGGCCTGGTGCTCGACCACGACCTCGGTACGCAGCGCTTCCACTACGTGATGCCCTACGTTCCGGGCGACGACCTGGACACCGTCATCACCCGCGTCCACTCCCGCGCACCCTCCGAGGGACTCGACGAGCGCCGCATCGGCCAGGTCCTGGGCTACTCCGCGGACCTGCTCGCGACCCTCGACCGCTTCCACGCCGAGGGCCTCTGGCACAAGGACATCAAGCCCTCGAACTTGATCGTCTCCGACGAGCGCGTGCACCTCGTCGACCTGGGGCTGGTCACGCCCCTCGAGTCGGCGATGACCCTGACGACCCACGGGACGGAGTACTTCCGCGACCCGGAGCTCGTACGCCTGGCCCTGAAGGGCGTGAAGGTGCACGAGGTCGACGGCGTGAAGTTCGATGTCTACAGCGCCGGCGCCGTGCTCTACGCGATGATCGAGAACAGCTTCCCGGCCCACGGCAGCCTGTCGCGCATCACGAAGCGTTGCCCCGAGTCGTTGCAGTGGATCATCCGCCGCGCGATGGCCGACATGAACACGCGCTACGGCTCGGCCCGCGAGATGCTCGCGGACCTCGAGGCCCTGCGGCGCTCGAAGGACGCCTTCGCCATGCGTCCGGCCCAGCTGCCCTCCGTCAGCGGTGACACCGACGGCCTGTCGTCCCTCGCCTTCCGCGGCACGCCCTCGGCCCCGGACGCCGCCTCCGCGCGCCAAGCGTCGTTCCAGGCCGACGACGGGTCCGCGCCCACGCCCTTGCCGCGCCCGACGACGTCTGGCAAGACCCGTCGCTCGCGCCGCCGGCGCATGCTCGCGGCCGCGCTCGTGCTGCTGGCCACCGGAGTCATGGCCACCGGCCTGGCGGCCCTCGGCGAGCGCAACCACCACCGTGGCCGCGCAGTGGCCCAAGCCAGCCGTACCGTCCGCGTGCCCGCCGTCGACGCCGAGCGCACCCGCCTCGAGCAGCGCGTGCAGGGTGTGGCCAAGGCGTGGTCGCGCGAGCTCTCACCCAAGGTCCCCGAGCGCGACGGCGCCCGGGCCCTCGTCGTGGCGGACCTGTCCCCCGCCACGGACCCGGTCTACCTCGACGGCCTGCGGCGCTTCCTCGACGCCCGGGGCTACATCGTCTTCGGCCTGGGCGACCGCCCCGAGCCGGAGGACCTGGTCTGGACCGCCGGTGCGCGCCAGGTCCTGGGCCTCGCGGATCCGACGGACGTCCAGGCCCAGGTGCGCCTGGAAGAGTACCTGGCCGAGTGCGAGAGCCTCTCGGCGGTGGTCTGGATCACCAGCGCCCCCAGCGAGCAGGGCGGCTTCCTGTACCACACGGCGGTCCAGGCCGATCTGGCGCGGGTCGAGCCCGCGCGCATCGTGTTCGAGGGCGCCCTGCGCTAGAGACGGGCCCGCAGCCAGAGAGCAGCCTGAGAGCCCCAGGAGAGACCCGGGGAGCATCGAGCGGGCCCTGGGCAGGGCGAGTACGGGTCGGGCGCGCCCCGGACGCGTAGGTCGTGGGGCTCGGGTACCCTACAAATGGCCCTGCCCCCCAACGCTCTTCCCCTGGGTGGCATTAGCCCTCTGCCATGAAAGCCCCCACCGAGACCATCGAGGGCCTGCTCGTCCACGACGCCTGGGTCAACCGCCTGGCTCGCAGCCTCGTCCGCGACCCCAACCAGGCCGACGACCTGGTCCAGGAGACCTGGCTGGCGGCCATGCGGCGACCGCCCGGCAACCAGGCGCCCCGGGCCTGGCTGGCCCGGGTGGTGCGCAACTTCGCCCTGCAGAGGTCCCGCTCGGAGGCCCGCCGCTCGCACCGTGAAAAGCTCGACCCCCGGGGGCCCTCGGCCTTCTCCCCCGAGGAGGACGCCGAGCGCTCCGACACCCAGCGCACTCTGGCCTCTGCAGTGCTCGACCTGGACGAGCCCTACCGCAGCACCGTCGTGATGAGCTACTACGGCGGGCGCACCTCGATCGAGATCTCGGCCCAGATGGGCGTGCCTGCCGGAACGGTACGCTGGCGCCTCAAGCGCGGCATCGACCAGCTCCGCGAGCAGCTCGACTCGCGCTTCGAAGGCCGCCGCGAAGAGTGGCGCGCCCTGCTCCTGGCCTGGGTCACCGAGCGCGACCCCCAGCCCCTCGCCCCGCCCAAGCCGGGCGCCGTCGGTCGCCTGGCCCTGGCGGGCTCGCTGACCGCCCTGGCCTTCGTGCCCTGGTCGAGCACCGCGCCGAGCCCGGCCGAGCTGGTCACCACAGCGTCCGCTCCGCAGCCCGCACGCTTCGAACCCGCTGCGCTGGATACGTCCGCCCCGCGCGAGGCCGTGGCCCCCTCCGCGACGGAATCGACCGATCCCGGCCACGCGTCGCTGGAGATCGACGTGCATGTCGTCGACACGGCGGGGCGCAACGTTCCCGGGGCCT
>JAJFFA010001058.1 GCA_021776885.1 Planctomycetota bacterium | reverse complement strand
TCTCGCGCAGCTGGACCTCGTAGGCGCGCTCGGGGTCCTCGAGGCACGGGCGCATGGCCTCGAACCACTCCTCCTGGGTCAGGCGCGTGAAGTCGCCGAAGAAGAGCAGGTTGAAGCCCGGTCCGCGGGCCTCCTCGGGGGTGGCACGACGGCCCTTCAGGGCCGTGCGCGGCATGACGGTGTAGACCGCCAGAGCCACCGTGATCAGCGAGAAGCCCATCAGGGCGCTGACGCCGACGGCGAAGCGCGGTTCGTCGAGGTACGGGAAGGCGATCGTGATCACCACCGACGCCACGGTCAGCAGCATGTTGGCCTTGATGTCGGCCGAGACGCTGAGCTGCACGTGGTGCGCCCGGGTCTGGCGGACGAGGTGGTCGAGGTGCGACCCCGCTTGCAGCTTCGACGGTGTGGACATGGCTCGGGCCCGGACGGGCCAGGGGCGAAGCCTAGCATCCGCGGAAACTTTGATCCCTGCCGCGGACGGCCGACGTTTCGGGTTGTGAGGACGAGGGGCCGGTGCTCGGGTCGTCGTGGAACGGATGAGAGCTCATCTAGAACGACAACCCCACCAGGTCCGCCCTGCATCCGTCGGCCGGCGCCCGCGCCCGGCCCCTTCGGCCTCGGTTCCACGCCCCCGGTGTACAGGGCCTTCGATCGGACCTGTCGAAGCCTTCGATCGGGGGGCGTGGGGCTACAATCCCGCGGTGGAACCCGAGGCCGAGATCACGGCGCTCCTGCGCGAGGTGAGCGAGGGGCACGCCCCTGCCCTCGAGCAGCTCTACGAGCGCGTCTACGCCGAGCTGCGCATACGGGCAGAGGCCATCCTGCCCCGGGCCAGCCACACCCTGCAGCCCACGGCACTGGTGCACGAGTCCTACCTGCGCGTGGCCCAGAGCTCGGGCCTGGCCCTCGAGGACCGCGGCCACTTCTTCGCCGTCTCGGCCCGGGCCATGCGCCAGATCCTGGTCGACCACGCCCGCGCCAAGCAGCGCCTGAAGCGCGGCGGAGACGCCAAGCGCATGCCCCTCGAGGACAGCCTGCGCATCGACGACGCGCCGATCGACCTGCTCGAGCTCGACGACGCCCTCGACGCCCTGGCCCGCGAGGACGAACGCCTGGCCCGCGTGGTCGAGCTGCGCTTCTTCGCCGGCCTCTCGGTCGAGGAGACCGCCGACGTCATGGGCCTCGGCACAGCCACGGTCAAGCGCGACTGGCGCGTCGCGCGCATGTGGCTCCTGGACGCGCTCAAGGACTAGCCCCAGGCTGCCCAGCAAGGCGCTGGCGAGCCCCCGGGTCAGCGCTCCACGGCCCGCGCCGCTCGCGTGCCCAGGCCCGCATCGCGCAGGGTCGGCGGGCCGTCGAGGCGGGAGGCGGAGCGCGAGACGTCTGCGGTGCCCTGGAAGGAGCCGCTGCGGGCTGAGCGGGTCGGTCCGGATTCGGGCGGCTGCAGGGGGTCGCGGGCCGGGCCGCGGCGGTAGGCGCGGCCGTCGTAGGCGTCGAGGCACCACTCCCAGACGTTGCCGTGCACCTCGTGCAGACCGAAGGCGTTGGGCGCCAGGCTGCCCACCCGGGCGTGGATGGCGAAGCCGTCGTCGTACTCGGGCCAGTCGAGGATCGCCGCCCAGGGCGCGTTCTGGCGCGCGGCGGCCTGGTCCGCGAGGTTGGCGGCCCGGGCCTCGGCCAGGGCCGCGCGGTCGGGTCCCGGCCACCACGGGGTGTCCGTGCCCGCGCGGGCGCCGTACTCCCACTGGGCCTCGCTCGGCAGGGACAACCCCCAGCGCTCGAGCACCGCCCGGCACTCGAGCCAGGTGACGTCCTCGATCGGATGGGCCAGGCTGGCGGCGGAGTTGTCGGGGCGGTTGTAGGCCGGGTTGCCCCCCGTCGCTCGGAGCCACTGGCCCTGGGTCAGCTCGTACTTCGAGAGGAAGAAGGGCGAGAGGGTCACCGGGTGCACCGGTCCCTCGTCGGCGTCGGCGTCCGGGTCGTAGTTGGACGCGTCTGGGTCCGAAGGCTGGGCTCCCATGGCGAACTCGCCGCCGGGGAGCAGCACCAGCACCAGCCCCGAGTCCGGAGCGAAGGCCAACTCACCGGAGGACCCGCGCCGGGGCTCCTTCCCGGAGAGCACGTGCCAGAACTCCCACAGCCCCGACTCGGGATCCGCTCCGAGGGGAATCAGCCCGAGCTGCGGCTCGAGGTCGAGACCGGGGTAGGCCCCGGCCAGCCCCGCGCGCGCCGCCTGCCAGCGCGCCAGGGCCTCGCTGCCGGGCTTGAAGTCCGCCTCCAGGGCCTGGGCCACGGCCAGGCGGCGCGGGACGCTCCAACCCGCGTCGGCCGACACGGCGTCCGGCGCGCGGGAGAGCAGGCCCGTGCTGGGGTCCGAGAGGGACTCGAGCGCCGACACGAGCTGCGACACCTGGTTGTTCCACCAGCGCGCGTGGGCCAGCTCGTCGGGGAAGTGCCACTCGCGGCGCGCGCCCACGCGCTGCTCGAGGGTCACCTGTTCCTCCTCGAGGGCGATGAGCTGGGCCTCGAGCAGCGCGGCTCGCTCGGCGTCGAGGGTCTCGCCGAGCTCGACGGCGACGGCCTCGATGCGCGGGCCGAGGTCCTGGAGCCGCGGCCAGTCCGGGTGCGAGCGCTCCTCGTCGCGGCGCTGCTGCGCCGAGCGCGGCAGCGCCTGGGCGCGCAGCTCGGCCTGCCGCGCGCGGTGCAGGGGCAGGTCCTCGACCAGGCGCTGGGCACGCTCGATCCAGTCCACGTAGGCCTGCTCCAGGGAGGGGTCGACGGGCCACAGGGCGTCCGCCTCGGCCACCAGGTCCGCGTGGTCCTGCAGCGCGGAGAGGCGCATCACCTCGTCCGCGCGCTCGCGCTCGCGCGCCGCCGCGGCGACCGCCTCCGCGCTCTTGCGTGAGAGCTCGAGGTTCGCCTGGGCGAGCTCCTCGGCGCTCTGGTTCGCGCGACGGGCCTCGTAGGAGGCGGCGTCCTCGGCGGCCCGGGCGCGGCGGTTCTCGCGCAGGCTGAAGAAGAGCCCGAGGCTGAGGGACGCGATCACGACCAGGGTCGCCGCCACCAGGCTGCGGTTGCGGCGCACGAACTTGCGCGCGCGGTAGGCGACGGAGTCGGGGCGCGCCAGCACGGGCTTGTCGTCGAGGTAGCGCTGCAGGTCGTCCGCGAAGACCCGCGCGCTGACGTAGCGGCGCTCGGGTTCCTTGGCCAGGGCCTTGGCCAGGACCCAGTCGAGCTCCCCCGCCAGGGCGCGGCGCATCTCGGCGGCCGTGGTGCTGCGGCGGGTGGTGATCTCCGTCACGTCCGCGGTCTCGGTCGCCGGCTGGGTGTCGGCCAGGGCCACGGTGTCGATCGCGCGGCTGGCGGGCAGGGGCAGGTCGTTGCAGATGGCCAGCTGCAGCTCGACCATCGACGCACCCGCGCGGTGGTAGGGCCAGAATCCGGTCAGGAGCTCGTAGAGCAGGACCCCCAGGGCATAGACGTCGGCCGCCGCGGTGACCGGCTCGGCCCGAACCTGCTCGGGACTGGCGTAGCGCGGCGTCATCAGGCGCTCGCCGGTCAGGGTCAGGGTGGCGACCTCTTCTTCGTTGTCGATCAGCTTGGCGATCCCGAAGTCGAGCAGCTTGGGCTGACCGTCGGCCGTGACGAGCAGGTTGCCCGGCTTCAGGTCGCGGTGCACCAGGCCCTGGTTGTGGGCGTAGTCGACGGCCTCGAGCACGCGCACGAAGAGCCCGATGCGCTCGCGCAGGGACAGGCGCTGGCCGTCGGCGAAGCGGTCGATCTGGACGCCGTCGACGAACTCGAGGGCGAAGTACGGCGCGCCGTCCTCGGTGCTGCCGCCGTCGATCAAGCGCGCGATGCCGGGGTGCTCGAGGCGCGCGAGGAAGGCGCGCTCACGCTCCAGCCGCGTCAGCAGGTTGGCGGTCGCGTGTCCGCTGCGCGCCACCTTGAGCGCGACGCCCTGGTCGTAGGCGCCGTCGACGCGGCGCGCGAACCAGACGGTGCCCATGCCCCCGGAGCCCAGGATGTGCTCGAGCTGCCAGGGCCCGATGCGCTTCCCCGCGTCGGCCTCCGGCACGGGCTCGACGGGCATGGCGACGGTGCGCAGGAAGTCGGTCTCCTCACGATCCTGCTGCAGGAGTTCGCGCAGCTGAGCGAGGAGCTCGCGATCGTCGCCGCACTCGGCGGCGAGGCGCTCGTCCTGCTCGGCTTCAGGGGCGTCGAGCACGCGCTCGAGGATCGAACGCGCGCGCTTCCAGTCGATTCCGGACATGGGGAATGGGGTCCCGCGGCGGCACCTGCCGCGCCGCGCGGTCCCAGATCACGCACACATTCGAGAGGATGCGCAACCGTCCGGCCCCCGAAGGGGTCCATCGGGATGGAAGGGTGGGGGCCGGTGGGCCCCTCCGAATCCGCCCCCGAGTCCGCCCCAAGGTCCGGATCCGTTCCCGGTCCAAGACGGCTCCCGAATCCGCTCCCGGGCCCGAAGCCCGCGGGCCCGGAGGGACCCGTGGGCCGGATCGGGCCTCAGGCGTCCGCGTCGACCTCGACCGCGA
>JAJFFA010001057.1 GCA_021776885.1 Planctomycetota bacterium | reverse complement strand
CGCACGGCCAGCCCGGCGGCGGCGCCGATGCCGACGACGGTCAGGTTGCTGGCGTGGACCTCCTTGCGGTCGCGCAGGAAGTCGGCCCCGGCCTCGACGTCGCGCACGGCGAAGGACCACAGGCGCACCCGGCCGCCATCGTCCTGCTTGGACCAGTCGAGCTCGGCGGTGGCGCTGCGTCCGTGGCCGCGCAGGTCCAGGGCGAGGACCCCGAAGCCCTTCTTCGCCAGGTAATCGGCGTACTCGCTGGCCTGGGTGCTGTCGAGTCCGGCGTCGTGCAGGACGAGGACCGCGGGGGCCAGGCCACTCTTGGTCTTGGGCGCGTAGTAGGTGCCTGCCAGGGTCAATCGATCCCGCGTGCTGATCTCGACCGTCTCCGCTCCCTCGGGCGACGCGGCGACCGGTCGCGGGGCGACGGTGGCCGGCAGGACCCGGGCGGCAGTGGTGGGGACGAGTGAAGGTCTGGCGGCGGGGGCAGGGGCCGACACCAGAGCCGAAAACAGGATCGTCAGGAGCATTCGAGTGGCAGGAGAGCTTTCGTGGGCCGGCGCGGGGGTGTTCGGGGGGCGCGTCGGCGGTGTTCGGGGGTCCGCTGCTGGGGGGCAGGACCCGAATCGGGGGCGCAGTCTAAGGCATGGGCAGGTGGTCGCAATCCTCTAGCCCGGCCGGCCTTCCCGGCTACTGAGAAATCGGCCCGGAGCACGGGCCCCTGTCCTGGTCAGGCCGGATTCCGGCGTGAACGGGCCCGAAAGCGGGCTTCATCCCAGCTCGAGCTGGCGCCGGGCATCGATTTCGTCCCGGTTCATGGCCTCGACGGTCTCCCGCAGGGTGGTGGAGAGGTCCCAGTCGGGGTCGATGGCGCGGCGCACGTTCTTCATTAACTGGAGCGTCATGCGGAAGGTGCGGCAGACGTCCCCCGGGGTGGCATCCGTATGGGCCTCGAGCTCCTCGAAGGGCACGCCATCGATCCAGGCCAGGGTGGCGGCGGTCAGGCCCCAGTCGGGGCGCTTGGTCTTCTCGGCGACCCCATGGCGCTCCTCCAGCGAGCAGAGTTCCGCCGCCAGCCCGCTGGTGCGGTGACGCAGGTCACCGAAGAGGCGTGCGGGAACGTAGGGCCGATCGCGCCCGCGCTCTTCCCAGACCAGTCCGACGAAGACCACGGCCAGGGCCCGCGGGGGCAGGTTCTCGAGGACGCCGCGGAAGAGCAGCTCGGTCACCGACAGCTCGTAGCCGTTGAGCAGCCGGGCGATGCGGCCGCGCGCAGTGAGCTGGTCGCCGCGCAGGTAGCCCAGCTCCTCGAGCAGCTCGAGGTGCGCGGTGATCACCTTCTGCTGGATGCGGCGCTGTTTCTCGCGTGCCGTCTTGTTGCGCTCGCGGCCCTGGTACTGGTGGAAGGACTTCTGCCAGGCCTCGGGCACGCGCTCGCGACCGAGGACCTCGACCAGGTGCAGCAGGCTCGAGTAGGACAGGTCGAAGCGTGAGCGAACGGGCTCGGACTTGCCCGCGATCAGGCGCTCGAGGGGTGCCTCGCGCACGTCGCGGTCACCGAGCAGGCAGTAGACGAAGCCCTTGTCGTCGATCCCCTGGCGGCCGGCGCGCCCGGCCATCTGCTGGAAGTCGCGGGTGCGCAGCCAGTCGAAGGAGATGCCGTCGAACTTGCGCAGCGCGTTGAAGACGACGCTGCGCGCGGGCATGTTGATGCCGAGGGCGAAGGTCTCGGTCGTGAAGAGCAGGCGCAGGAGGCCCTCCGTGAACATGCGCTCGACCACCTCCTTCTGCACCGGCAGCATGCCGGCGTGGTGGTAGGAGACGCCGCGTCGGGCCATGGCGAAGAGCGGGTCGTCCCAGGAGCTCTCGGGCAGCTGGAAGAGCTCGATCAGCTCCTTTTGAAGGACCTCCATGCGCGCGCTGCCCGCGGCGTCCAGCACCCGGCGGCGTCCGTTCGCGAGGGCCAGGCGCTCGCAGTCCTTGCGGCTGAACGAGAACACCAGGGCCGGCAGCTGCTCGGTCTCCTGCAGGTGATCGAAGAGCGCGCTGGGGTCCGGAGCGCCGTCGTTGCGGCCTCGGAAGGGGCGTCCGCGGCGCCCGCCCTTGCTCTTCTCCCGCGCCCGCTGCCGGCGCTTCGTGCTCTCGGCCTGCTCCGCTCGCTTGCGCGCCCGGCCGATGCGGTCCGGCGCGAAGATGTGCTCCTCTTCGGTGCAGAACCAGTGGGAGAGGGGCACCGGACGCTTGTCCGAGCGCACGATTTCGATCTCGTGGGTGCGGATCTCGGCCAGCCAGGAGCCGAGCTCGTCGACGTTGGAGACCGTGGCCGAGAGGCAGATCAGGCGCACGCGTTCGGGCAGGAAGATCAGGCTCTCTTCCCACACCGTGCCGCGCTCGCGGTCGTCCATGTAGTGGATCTCGTCGAAGATCACGTACTCGACGTCGGCCAGGAAGTCGGAGTTCTCGAAGATCGCATTGCGCAGGATCTCCGTGGTCATGATCAGGACCTGGGCCCCGGGCTGGATCGTGACGTCGCCGGTCATGATCCCGACGTCGACCTCGGGGTCGTCGCGGAAGTCGCGGTACTTCTGGTTCGACAGGGCCTTGATCGGCGAGGTGTAGATGCAGCGTCCCCCGCGCTGCACCGCATCCTCCATCGCGTACTCGGCGACCAGGGTCTTGCCCGCGCCCGTGGGCGCCGCCACCAGCACGTTCTTGCCGGCGCGGACCGCCTCGACGGCCCGGATCTGGAACGCCGACAGGGTGAAACCGTGCCACTTCGTGACGCGCAGGTCGGGTTTCGAACTCGGCTCTCCTGACCCTTCGCGCTCCCTCCGGGTGGCGGGATTCGGGCTGGGCGGAGGATCAGGGCGTCGTTGCCGGTTTGGCATGTTCGGTCGGGGCGTGGCGCGGATTGGAAAAACGCTTCGCAGGGAACCGTCACCGCGCTTGAGACGCCCTCTTCGAGTCGCTATCTAAGCAACTGTAGAGCGAGAACGGAAGCTCCGGAGGCATCCCATGGATTCGAGCAGCAGCAAGTACGGCAATTCACTTCAGCGCCATCTCTCGGGCTTGAAGCTCGTGTCCCGCCTTCTGGGCCACGAGATGCACTCCCAGGGCGGGGCCAAGACGATCACCCTCAGTCGCGAGGAGGTGCTCGAGATCCAGTCCACCATCGACCTCTTCATCGAGGAGACGAGCCGCCGGGGCGGCAGCCCCGGTGGGGGGGGCATGGGGGGCGGCGC
>JAJFFA010001056.1 GCA_021776885.1 Planctomycetota bacterium | reverse complement strand
CATTGCGACGACATCGAGATCGGCGCCGGGGGCACGGTGCGGCGGCTCCTGGAGCAGCACCCCGGGGCCCACGCCCAGTGGGTCGTGTTCTGCTCGACCCCCGAGCGTGAGGCCGAGGCGCGCAGCAGCGCGGCGGACTTCCTGGCCGGGGCGGCCGAGAGAGAGGTCACGGTCCACGCCTTCCAGGAGTCCTTCCTGCCGGACGACTGGCGCGCGGTGAAGACCTGCTTCGAAGAGCTCAAGGCCTTCCGCCCGAACCTGATCCTGAGCCACCACGGACAGGACAAGCACCAGGATCACCGGGTCGTCTCCGAGCTGTGCTGGAACACCTTCCGGGACCACCTGGTGTTCGAGTACGAGATCCCCAAGTACGACGCGGACCTGGGGCAGCCCAGTGTGTTCGTGCCCTTGTCGCGTGAGCAGGGAGAGCGCAAGATCGGATCGATCCGCGAGCACTTCGCCAGCCAGCGCGAGCGCCAGTGGTTCGACGAGGAGACGTTCTGGTCGATGCTGCGCCTGCGCGGCCTGGAGTGCAACGCGCCGACGCGCTATGCGGAGGCGTTCCACGCAAGAAAACTGACGATGTTCGGACCACCGAACGAGGCGAAGTCATGAAGATTCTGGTCAGCGGTCACTCGGGCTACATCGGCCAGGTCATGGTCCCGCTGCTGCAGCGCGCCGGCCACCAGGTCACCGGGCTCGACACGTTCTTCTACGAGGGCTGCCAGTTCGATGGCTCGCCCTCGGGCTTCGAGGAGATCCGCAAGGATCACCGCGACGTGACGGCGGCGGAGCTCGAGGGCTTTGACGCTGTGGTGTGCCTGGCGGCCCTGTCCAACGATGCCCTGGGGGACCTGGACCCGGATCTGACCCACGACATCAACCACCGCTCGACCGTGCGCTTCGCCGAGCTGGCGAAGCAGGCGGGCGTCGGGCGCTTCGTCTTCTCGTCCTCGTGCAGCCTGTACGGCGCCCAGGGCGATGACTACCTGACCGAGGGCGGCAACCTGAACCCGGTCACGCCCTACGGCGTCGCCAAGGTCAAGGTCGAGGAGGATCTTGCACGCCTGGCCTCCGACGACTTCATCACGACCTACATGCGCAACGCTACGGCCTACGGCCTGTCGCCCAGCCTGCGCATCGACCTGGTGGTCAACAACCTGACGGCCTACGCCTACACCACCGGCGAGGTCCTGATGAAGAGCGACGGGATGCCCTGGCGCCCCCTGGTGCACATCGAGGACATCAGCCGCGCCTTCCTGGCCGTGCTGGAGGCGCCGGCCGACGTGGTCAACAACCAGGCCTTCAACGTCGGCCGCACCGAAGAGAACTACCGCGTGCGCGAGGTGGCGGAGCTGGTACGCGAGGTGGTGCCCGACTGCCGGCTCGAGTTCGCGGACGGGGCCAGCCCGGACCTGCGCAACTACCGGGTCGACTTCACCAAGATCCACGAGGCCCTGCCCGGCTTCCAGCCGGTGTGGACGGTGCGCAAGGGAATCGAGGAGCTCTACGCCGCCTACCGCTCCCACGGCCTGACGCAGGAGGAGTTCACGAGCTCCAAGTACCTGCGCATCAAGACCATCCTCGACCACAGGAGCGCAGGCCGCCTGGACGACCGCCTGCGCTGGGGCGCCTGACCCGCGCGCCTGCGCAGGGGGCGTTCAGTCCTGGCGCACGAAGCGCTGGGTCGTGTTGAACACGTCGAGGACGCTGGCCAGCACGACCCCGTCCTTCAGCTCGAAGAAGCCCTCGGCCTCCGGGCCGTTCAGGGACGTCGCGCGGAAGGCGTCCTTGTCCCGCGGCTCGAGGGCCAGCCGGAGCTGGCCCAGCTGGGCGCTGAAGCCGTCCTGCGAGTGTTCGACGACGAAGGTCCCCAGGTGCTCGCTGACATAAGTGCCGGCGTAGGCGGCGGGCGCGAGGCTGAGGTCCTGCGCCGCGAGGGTGGCCGAGGCCTCACGCGGGGCGGGGCGCGGGCGCAGGGCGCTCTGCACCAGGCCGAGCATCATGTCGGAGCGCTCGACGCCGAGGATGCGGTCGAAGAGGTCCGCGGTGACGGTGCGGCACAGGCTACCGCCGTCGACGTCCGTGTTGACCAGCACGCCGACACCAGCCCCGATCTCGGGCATGAAGCTGATCAGGGATGAGCTACCGACGTAGCCACCGCCGTGCTGCAGGACCTGGACTCCGCCCTCGTATTCCGAGATCTGCCAGCCCAACCCGAAGCCCTTCTCGTCGAACACCCCACCGTCCCCGGGGACGGGCGAGTGCAGGGTCTGCATCTCCTGCACCAGCTCCTCCGCGCACACGCGCTTGCCGTCCACGCTGCCCAGGTTGAGGTTCAGGCGCAGCCACTGGCCCACGTCCCGCGCGCTGGTGCCGAGGCCCCCCGCGGCGTGCATCGTGCGATCGGTCTTGCGCACCGGTGAGCTGACGTACTTGCGCTCGACCCGCACGCTGGGCAGGGCGACGTTGTCCCTGGAATACATGTCGTCGGCGTAGCCGGTGGTCGAGCGCATGCCCAGGGGCTCGAACAGGCGGTACTCGAGCTCGTCGCGCCAGGAGCGTCCGGTGACGGCCTCGATCACTCGCCCCGCGAGGGTGAAGTGCACATTGCTGTAGCTGACCTCGCCCAGGGGCTCGACCTGGCCCAGGAAGTGGTAGAAGCGGTCCTCGGTGATCTCGCCGGTGTAGGCGTCGAGCAGCACGATCGGTGCACTGTTGATCCCCGGAGCGTGGCACAAGAGCTGGCGCACGCTGACCTGTTCGCTGGCGCGCGCGTCCGCCAGGGCGAAGCGTGGCAGGTACTTCTGGACCGGGGCATCCAGGTCGACGGCGTCCTCGCCCGCCAGGGCGCACAGGATCAGGGCGACGAAGGGCTTGGTCGCGGAGGCGATGTAGAACGGGGTGTCGGGGGTCACGGGCAGGTGGCGCTCGACGTCGCGTTCACCGAACCCGGCCAGGAGCACGATCTCGTCGTCGAGCACGCAGACCACGGACATGCCGGGCAGGCGGCTGTCCTGCATGGCGCGCTGCCAGCGCTCGACCAGGCCTTCGAAGAGCTCGTGGGCGACCTCGAGCAGCGGCTCTTCGAGCTCGGCGGGCTGGGCCTTGGGGGCCGTGGCGGCCCCGGAGAGTGCGGAAGCAACGAGCAACAGGGACGAGAGGGGAGTCAGCATCGGCGGGATCCTCGGGGCCAAGAAGGGCTACACCGTAGACAGTGCGCCCTTCCCCCGGAGGACTCAAAAACCTGCCGACTTGCTCTCTCCGCCGCGGTCTAGCGCTAGCCGGCGACCTCACACCACCATGCGCCCATTGCCGAGCAGCTGTGCCCTGCCCCGCCGCTCTTCCTCCGTCAAGACGCTCGGGTGTTCCAGATCTGGGTGCAGGGGCCGCTCCCCCGCTCCCATTCCGGTCGCCCCGTCGATCCAAGGGGGCCAGAGATCGACGGGGCCACGGTGATGGGAGCGAGGAAGCGGCGCCCGGGTCCTCGTGCGGCGCGCGCTCGGGTTGACGTGGGCCGAGGCGTGCGGCTTGGAGATCTGGGCGGGTCCCTCGGGCGGCCGGTGACAGCGCAAGGTAACGAACAAACTTCGGGAAACACCTACGCCGAAATCAAGAGCTTCGCGTCCCCGCGACCCGGCGCCAGACAAGAATTCGGACTTGCCCGCTCGCTCCCGTCGCCATCGTCCGTTGGCTCTCTGGCCCCCTTGGAGCCAACGGACGATGGCGACGGGAGTGGGCGGGTGGCGCTCGCTACCAGAGCCAGAGGACGGCAGGCCTCTCGTGCAGGGGGAGCTCGACCGGGTCTCGCCGCGCTCTCGGGAGCCACCGATCGGCGCTGCGAACGTAGTCAAGCCCCCACTTCTCCTGGGGGGGAAGCCTAGGCAACCTAGACCAGGCGCGGTTCGGGCACCGGAACCAGGAAGCGCCCGCCGGCCTCGCGGAAGGCCTGGTTCTGCTGCATGACCTCCTCCGCGAAGTTCCAGGCCAGGAGCAAGACGCAATCCGGCTTGTCCTCGAGCAGCTTGTCGGGCGGGTGGATCAGGAGCCGGCTGCCGGAGGTATAGCGGCCGTGCTTGTGGCGGCTGATGTCCACCGCGTACTCGATCAGACCCGGCTCGAAGTCGATGTAGGCCAGCAGGGTCGTGGCCATGCCGCCGGCTGCGCCATAGCAGGCGATGCGCTTGCCCTCGGCCGCCAGGCCACGCAGCATCTCGGCCAGGCGGGCCTTGATCGTCTCGACGCGCGAGGCGAACTCGGCGTAGAAGGCGAAGGTGTCGACCCCGCGGCGCTGCTCCTCGGCGCGGAAGGAGCGCACGGCCTCGCTCTCGTCCTGACGACGAGCGAAGGTCAGTCGCAGGGAGCCTCCGAAGGTTGCCACGCGCTCGACGTCGTTCAGGAAGAAGTTCCGGCGTCGGAAGAGGCGCTCGACCGAGGTCAGGGACCAGTAGGTCGTGTTCTGGTGGAAGACGTTGTCGAAGGCGGTCTGGTCGATGGAGTCGACCAGGTAGGGCACCTCGAGCACCACCTCGCCGTTCTCGGAGAGCAGCAGGTCCGTCGCCTCGAGGAAATCCCCGGGCTGGGGCACCAGGTTGAGCACGTTGTTGCCCAGCAGCAAGTCGGCGCGCTTGCCCTCGGCGGCCAGCTCGCGTGCCAGCTCGAGGTCGAAGAGGCGGCACAGGGTCGGCACGCCGGCCTCCTCCGCGGCTCGCGCGGGGCCCTCGGCCGGGTCGACTCCGAGCACGCCGATGCCACGCTCGGCGAAGACCTTGAGCATGTGGCCGTCGTTGCTTGCGGCCTCGATCACGAGGGAGTTCTCGTCGAGGGAGAGGCGCGCCATGAGTGCTTCGGCGCTCGAGCTGAAGTGCTTGACCAGGCCCGGGGAGACCGAGGTGTAGTACGGGTAGTCGCCGCCCCAGAGGATCTCCGCAGGTACCGTCTCGGTGATCTGCACCAGGGCGCAGGCCGGGCAGAAGACCAGGCGCAGGGGGAAGATCAGGTCGTCCGAGTCGAGCTCGGAGGCGTCGACCAGCTGGTCGGCCAGCGGCGAGTCGCCGAAGTCGAGGACCGTCTCGAGGCGCGTGTCGCCGCAGGCGCGGCAACCCTGGATGGTGGGGCTCATCAGGCTTCGGGGTGGCTGCGCCAGATCTGCCAGGGGGCCAGACCGCGGGCGTCGAGCTCGTCGAGGAGCGACTTGTCCTTGAAGGTGTCCATGTTCTGCCAGAAGCCCTCGTGGCGCAGGGCCAGCAGGCGGCGCTCGGCGATCAGGCGCTTGAAGGGCTCGATCACGAGCTCCTCGCCGGGCCGCATGTAGTCGAAGATCTCGCCGCGCAGGGCGAAGTAGCCACCGTTGATCCACAAGTCCTTGGAGGACAGGGAGTCATTGATGGCAGTGACCGTGCCGTCTTCCTCCGACTCGGCCATGTGGAAGCTGTAGGGCGGCTTGACGGCGACGAAGCCGGCCACGTGGTTGGACTCCCGCATGCGCCCGACGAGGTCGGGCAGGTGGAAGTCGGTCACGTTGTCGGAGTAGTTGGCGAGGAAGATCTCCTCGCCCTCGACGTGCTCGCGAACGCGCCTCAGGCGCTCGCCGATCGACGAGGCGTAGCCCGTGTCGACGAAGGTGATGCGCCAGTCCTGGATGTCCTTGCCGAGCATCTCCACGCTCTGCCCGCCCTGGGTCAGGACGAAGTCGTTGGAGACGTACTCGCAGTAGTTGATGAAGTACTCCTTGATGGCGGCGGAGCGGTAGCCGAGGCAGAGCACGAAGTCCGTGTGCCCGAAGTGGGCGTAGTACTTCATCACGTGCCACAGGACCGGGCGGTGCCCGACGGGCACCATGGGCTTCGGGATCTTCTCCGAGTAGTCACGGAGACGCATGCCCAGACCGCCGCAGAACAGGACGACTTTCATTCGTGAATGTGGAGCTCGGGAATGGGCACCACGAAGCGTGCACCCCAGGCGCGGACGGGCTCGAGCTGCTTCATGATCTCACGCTCGAGGTTCCAGGGCAGGATCAGGATGTAGTCGGGGCGCGTGGCCTCGATGTGTTCGGGTGCGAAGATCGGGATGCGCGTGCCCGGGCAGAACATCCCGTGCTTGTGCGGGTTCCGGTCGACCGTGTAGGCCAGGAGGTCGGTGCGAATCCCGCAGTAGTTGAGCAGCGTGTTGCCCTTGCCGGGGGCGCCGTAGCCGGCGACGGTCTTGCCCTCGTCGCGGGCCTGGATCAGGAACGACAAGAGGCGTCGCTTGGTGCTCTCGACCCTGGGCGTGAAGCTCGAGTAGTGCTCGAGGCTGGCGAAGCCCGCACTCGTCTCGCGTTCGGCCAGCTCGCGCACCGCGTCGCTGACCGTGTGCTTGCCGCCCTCGCTGGGCTGGGCGTAGATGCGCAGCGACCCGCCGTGGGACTCGAGCTCCTCGACGTCGAAGAGGGTCAGGCCGTGGGCCGCGAAGACGTGCTGGGTGGTGAGGAACGAGAGGTACGAGAAGTGCTCGTGGTAGATCGTGTCGAACTGGTTGCGCTCCATCAGGCGCATCAGGTGGGGGAACTCCATCGTGATCACGCCCCCCTCGGCCACCAGGATCGAGAGTCCGCCCACGAAGTCGTTCAGGTCCGGCACGTGGGCCAGGACGTTGTTGCCCGCGATCAGGTCCGCGTGGCCGCGCTCGTCGACGACACGGCGTGCGGTCTCGCGGCCGAAGAACAGTTCGAGGGTCTCGACGCCCTTCTCGCGCGCCGCGGCCGCCACGTTGCCCGAGGGCTCGATGCCCAGGGCCGGGATCCCGGCCTGGACGAAGTTCAGTAGCAGGTAGCCGTCGTTGCTCGCGATCTCGACGGCCAGGGAGTCCTGGCCCAGGGAGAAGCGCTCGGTGACCGAATCGCAGTAGCGCTTGGCGTGCCGCAACCAGGACTCGGAGTAGGACGAGTAGTAGGCGTAGCTGCCGTGGAAGATGGCGTCGGGGCTGACGTACTCCTGCAGCTGAACCAGGTAACAGCGATCGCAGACCCAGACGTGGAGCGGGTAGAAGTGCTCGACCTGGTTGAGCTCCTCGAGCGCCAGGAAGCTCTCGCACAGGGGCGACATCCCGAGGTCGACGAAGGTGTGCTCCAGGGACGCGGAGCAGAAGCGGCAGGTTGCCGCCTGGGTGCGCGTCCCCGCGCTCGACTCGCTCACGCTGGTCACGGTCATGACGGCTGGGAGACCCGCGGCCAGGCCTGGGGGAATTGCTCGCCGTGGAACGGGTCGCCGGCCTCGTAGCCCTCGATGGGGTAGGGCGCGGACATCATTCCCTTGCGGATCGCGTAGCGCGCGTCGTCACCCACCCAGCGCGTCGAGAAGGCTCGGCGGCGGGCCGTGTCGCTGTGGTTGGGGCGCGAGGCGTGCAGGGTCAGCATGTGGAAGACGACGCAGTCACCGGGCTCCATGTCCCAGGCGCGCAGCTCGTACTCGTCCGGGGAGGCGTCGATGTCGGGGGCCATCTCGAAGTCCTCCTCGAACTTGCGCTCCTCGTTCTTGCCGAAGAAGTTGCGCGGCGAGTACCACTTGCCCCACTTGTGCGAGCCGCCGACGAAGGCCATCCCGCTCTCCTTCTTGACCGGATCGATGGGCATCCAGATGCTGCAGACGTGGTCGCCGTCGATGCAGACGTAGGGCAGGTCCTGGTGCCAGGGCGCGACCTCGCGCGTGCCGGGCTCCTTCACGAACGTCGTCTCGATGAAGAGCCGAGCGGTCTCGGACTTCATCAGGTTCGCGACGATCTGGCCGGCCGGGGACTGCTGCACGTAATCCACGTACTCGGGGATGCGCGGCCAGACGTTGGCGTCCTTGAAGTAGTCGCCAGGCTCGTCCTCAGGGGTCAGGGAGCCGCCCCGCGGGCCGGGGTTCTCCATGTTGTTCTGGATCCCGCGCGCGACGGTGTCGACCCAGTGCGGGTCGAAGACGCCCCGCAGGCAGACGATTCCATCCTTCTGATAGGTCTCGATCTCTTCCGGTGTGACGACGTTGTCTGCCATGGCAATTCAGGGGCTCTCTTCGCGGACCCGCGGAAGCGGGGGAACGGGTTCTTCGGCCTCTTTCCCCCTCGTATTGAGGCGAATCAAGCTACCGGTAGGGCTGCTGGCGGGCAAGGTCTCCGAAGTGCGAAGAGACCCCGCCGCCGGGGCGCAGGGGGCGCTTGCTAAGAAGCTGCAGCCGGGTCGCGGGGAGCGGCCGAGGCCGACTCCATCTCGGGGCTGAGGCCCATGCGGGTCAGATCGCGGGCGATCTCCTCCTTGTAGATCGGATTCATCACGATCACGACGTCCGGCGGGCTGTCGACCAGTGCAGACGGGGGCACGACCTTCTGGCCCGTGCCGACCACGTGCTTTCCGTGCTTCTTGTCGTTGATGTCGACGACCATCTCGATCACGCGCTCGCGGTCCGCCAGGTTCAGGAAGGTGACGCCGCGCGCTCCCGCTCCCCAGACCACGACCCGGCGCCCGGCCTTGGCCTCGTGCGCCAGGCGCCGCGACCAGCCGCCCACACGCTCTTCGTAGGCGCGCTTGAAGCCGGCCACGTCCTGCGAGAGGGCGTCGAGGTCGAACAGGCCCTCGGGGATGCTACCCACGGCATTCTTCGAGGGGGAGGCATCCAGGGCGATGAACTGGCTGGCGTAGGTCTCCCAGGTGCCGTGGACGTCGAACCCGGCCTCGGCGAAGATGCGCGCCAGGGTGCCCGGGCTGAAGTAGTTCGGGTGCTCGTAGACGACGTCCCAGAGGGCCAGGTTCTTCAGGGCGTGGGCGAAGTTGGGGACCTCGAAGACGACCTTCGTGTCGCGCTCGCCGATGGTGGCGCGCAGTCCGCGCAGGAAGGCGCCGGGGTCGGGGATGTGCTCGAGTACCTGGCGGCAGATCACCAGGCCCGCTTCCACGTCCTTGTGGCTGCTGTCGTAGTACTCGCGCACGAAGCGCAGGCGGCCGTCGGGGGAGGTCTCGGGCAGGCCCGGCTCGTAGCTGGGGTCGAAGCCGATGCCATGACCCTGCCCGCGCTCGCACAAGAGGCTCAGGAATTCGCCGTTCCCGCAGCCGATCTCGAGCACGCCGCCCTTGGCGTCGTGGCGCTCGAGGATCTGGTCCGCGAACTCGGCGATGTAGCCCTGGAAGAACTCGGAGCAGTGCAGCGAGTTCTCGTACGCTCCGGTGTACTCAGCCACGGCCTCGTCGAAGGTCGTGTTCTGCATGAAGCCGCAGCGGGTGCAGAAGAAGAGGGTCATGTCCCCCCGCGGGCAGTCCAGGGCCTCGTCGCGGGTGGGCCAGTAGGAGCAGACGTGGGCCGGGATGGCCGGGGCCTCGAGGATCGGCGTCATGGCGCTCGATCCGCAGGACGTGCATTGCGGGCTGTCGTTCATTGGTTCGTCTTCGGCTCGGGGGCGCCGGGATCCTCGCCCCGATCCGGTCCCTTCGCTCCAGTGAGACAGGTTTTTCGCTCGCGGCGAAGCGTAAAGGAAATGTTTGGGTCGGCCCCGGCGCATGGAATCGGACCCCGGATCGCCGATGCTCCCCCCATGTCCCTCGCCCGTGACTTCCTGGCCTTCCTCGCGTGCCACAAGAAGTGGTGGGCCACGCCGATCTGCGCGGCCCTGGTCTGGCTGGCGGCCCTGGCCCTGACGGGGCAGGAAACAGGGACCACGACCTTCCGCTACACGATGTTCTGATGGGGCAGCGGGAGCAGGGGTCGATGGGCAGGAGGGCGCTCTTCTTCGCGCTCATGTTCCTCCTGACAGGACTGGGGGTCGAGGGCGTCCTGCGCGCCGCCGCCCTGGTCTCGCCCCGGGCGGAGGCCGTGCTCTACCCCGGTCGGGGGGCGGACGTGCCGCAGTTCAACCCCGACCCGGTCTTCGGGATCGTGCCCAATCCGGCCTTCCCCGGGCACGACCGCTGGGGTTACCGCAACTCGAAGGTGCCGGACGCGGCCGCCGTGGTGGCCCTGGGGGACTCGCAGACCTACGGCGTCGGAGTGCGCGCCGAGGAGGCCTGGCCGGCCCTCCTGGGTCAGCGTCTGTCGCAGCGCACCTACAACATGGCCTTCAGTGGCTACGGGCCGACCCAGAGCCTGCTGTGCTTCGAGCGCGCCCTGTCCCTGGCCCCGAAGGTGATCGTCGTCGGTCTGTACGCGGGCAACGACCTCTACGACTGCTTCCAGACCGTCCACGTGCGCGGGCAGCTGGCCGAGCTGCGCGGCGAGGACGGAGAGCTGGCGCAAGCGATCGAGGCCGCCGAGGCGAGCGAGCCCCTGGAGACCCGCATCCTGCGGCTCTTCGGCGAGGGGGCGGAGACGGCGCAACCCGTCAGCCTGCGCGGCATGCTCCGGCGCCACTCCCGTGGCTGGGGGCTCCTGCGCGCGACCAAGCGCCGGTTGCGTGGCCCGACGGACGGCTGGGTCGAGGCGCGGCGCGCCGCCCTCGCCAGCGGCGGCCGCGACGTGCCCTTCGAGGCCGAGGGCTGCCGAACGGTCTTCCAGCCGGCCTACCGGCGCTGCGCCCTGGACGTTTCGGACCCGCGCATCGAGGCGGGCTTCGAGGCGGCCCTCGGTGCCCTGGTCGCCATGCACGAAGCCGCGCGCGCGGCCGAT
>JAJFFA010001055.1 GCA_021776885.1 Planctomycetota bacterium | reverse complement strand
TCGCCGCCCCGCGTCGGGCGCAGGGTGGCGTCGATGCTGCCGACCTCGAGGTCCTCGACGTTGGGTCGCGTCGCGACCGCGACCACGAGTTGTTCCACGCTCAGGACGGGGAAGGTCGAGGGGCTCTCCTGGGCGGGACGCTGCTCGTCCCCGCGGCCCTCGAGGGCGACCTGCAGGCCGCTCATCAGGGGCGCGCTGATGCGCAGCCTGCCGCCCTCGACCTCGGCGCGGGCCAGGTGCGCGCCGCGCGCGGCGCTCCAATCGAACAGGACGCGCACGACCGAAAGACGCACGTCCCCGTCGGCGAAGCGCACCCCCTCGAGCTCGATGGCGCGGTCCAGCCAGCGGATATCCAGGTCGTCGATCTCCAGGCTGCGCGCCACCTCGCCGGCCCGCGCTTGAATGCGGCGGATCGCGAGCCGGCGCAGGAGCCCGGTTTCTTCGGCCAGGATCAGGGCGACGCTGCCGGCGAAGGCTGTCCAGCCCATGGTCAGGACCAGCACCCAGAGCAGGTGCAGCGAGACGCGCAGGAAGCGCCGGTAGAACGGTCGCCTGCGGGCGACTGCCCCTGTGTTCTCGCCCCCTTGGCTGGTCTGGTTGGACTCGTTCACGGTTTGGACGCGTTCACGGTGTGCTGGAGCGTCTGCCGCGCCCCCCGGGCCACCACGGGCTACCCCCAGGATCCCCGATCATGACGGAGTCGTCCACATTCGGGGTCGTCGGACGCAGACGACGGCGACTCAAGGCCGCGCGCGGGGTCGGGGCTCGGTTCGTGCGGCGGTCGCGTTTTCGGGACGCTCGGCGGGCTCAGGGCCCTGGACAGGGTCCGCGGGGGGCCGGCGGGCGGGGGCTCGCGGGAGGTCTTCACCCCCCACATAGACGCGTCCGACGCGCTTGCCCACGGAACACATGACTTCGTAGGGGATCGTGCCCGCGCGCTCGGCCACCTCTTCGATGCTGATGCGCTGCTCTCCATCCGCTCCGATCAAGGTTGCCGCGTCGCCGACCTGGACCCCGTCGATGTCGCCCACGTCGACGGTGGTGTAGTCCATCGAGACGCGCCCGACGAGGGGCGCCCGGCGGCCGCGCAGGAGCACCTCTCCCTGGTCGCCGAGACGCCAGGGCACGCCATCGTCGTAGCCGATCGAGAGGGTCGCGATGCGGGTCGGGCGCGGGGCGCGCCAGTGCGAGCCGTAGCCCACCGGAGTGCCGGCGGGGATGTCCTTGAGGAAGACGACCTGGGAGCGCAGGGAGAGCACGGGCAAGAGCTCCCGGGCACCGGGCAGGTGAGAGGGCAGGGCGCCGTAGGCGGCGATGCCGGTGCGCACCGTGTCGTAGTCGCCCTCGACCCCGGTGAAGAGCGCCGCCGAGTTGGCGAAGTGCACCCAGCCCGTGGGGCAGGGCCGGCGGCGGGCTGCCTCGAGGAAGCGGTCGAAGCGCGCCTTCTGGAGCGCGGTGGCGGGGTCCAGTCCTCCGTCGGGCGAGCTGACGTGGGACATCACACCGGCCAGTCTGAGGTGGCTCGAGGCGTGCACCTCGTCGAGGAGCTCGAGGGCGCGCTCCGGCGGAACCCCCAGGCGGCCCATTCCGGTGTCGACGTTGAGGTGCACGTGGGCGATCAGGCCCAGGGAGCGGGCCAGCTCCTGGAGCGAGGCGCGCCGGTCCGCACTGTGGAGGCCGATGTGGACGGCGTTCCGCAGGCAAGCGAGGAGCTCCTCCTCGACGACGGTGCCCAGCACCAGGATCGGCGCTCGCACGCCACCCCGCAGGAGTTCGAGGGCCTCGAACGATGTGCCGACGCCGATGGCCGAAACGCCGCAGCGCAGGGCGTGGTGTGCGATGGCCACCGCGCCCAGGCCGTAGGCGTCAGCCTTGGCGACGAGCATCAGGCGCCTCGCGTTCCCGGCGCGCTGGCGGACTCGATCGAGGTTGTGTGCGAGGGCGTCGAGATCGACCTCGGCGCTCGCACGAAGGGTGTCCATGCAGGCCAACATACGGGTCGTGAAGGGGGGAGAGAAAGGCTCGGAATCCTCGGAAAACTCCCGATTTCGGGGGGATAGCCCCGTTGACAAGCCCGATTGGGGGCGACATTCTTGCCCACGCGTCACGGCTTCCGCTTCGTTTCCAACGGATCTGGAGTCACTTCCCGTCACGGGAGAAGGCACAAGAGAACATGGCAAGAAAAGCCGCTAAGAAGAAGGCGTCCAAGAAGAAGGCCGCCCGCAAGCCCGCCCGCAAAGCTTCGAAGAAGAAGAAGGGCGCCGCGGACTTCATCATCAGCAAGAGTCGCACCAAGGCCGCCTCAGGCATCAATGTCTCCGGCGAGTTCTACGGCGCCCTCGACGAGGCCGTCCGCAGCATGATCGCCAGCGCCGAGGAGCGCGCGGTCAACAACAACCGTCGGACCCTGCGCCCGCACGACCTGTAGGCACCGGTCCAGGCCACCGGCCTCCCGGCCGGTGGCGAGTGGCACACCCCGCCTCGGGAGTCGACGAGACTTCCGGGGCGGGGTTCTTTTTTGACGTGATGCGTCGTGGGTTCGTGGTTTGTGCGTTCTTGTTGTCAGTGCGATCCCGGAAGGGCGCTCTTCGGCTCCGGCTCGAGAAGCAAGCGGCATGCCGTACCCGCTCACTCCGTCGCCGCCGCCGC
>JAJFFA010001054.1 GCA_021776885.1 Planctomycetota bacterium | reverse complement strand
GCGCAGCGGCGGCCACGACGCGATCTACGCCGCCCTGGCCCTGCGCGCCCTGGGCGACCGCCCGGAGCTGGCGACTGCGCAGGTGGTCGAGGGGGTCTGCGCCCTGCTCGGCGTCTTCGAGGACGCCTACTCCCCCACGGCGGCCAGCGACTTCCAGCGCGAGCACCCGCACCCGGGGTTCGCGGACGCGGGCGACCTGGCGCGCTACGCCCTGCGCGCCAGCCTGCGCCCCTGGAAGCACCTGATGCAGGCCGGCGCGGGCAATGTCGTGCACTGGCTGACCCACGCCGAGGCCCTGGTCGCCCTGGAGGAGCTCGGCTATCCAGGCGTCGCCCGCCGCGGGCACCCGGCGCTGCAGCGTTACTTGCATCGCCCGGTGACAGAGGACTCGCAGGGCGAGCCGGAGCGCGCCCCCTACGACTGGCACAGCGCCTCCTACTGGAAGCGCGACTCGGTGCGCGACACCCAGGACGGAACCTGGTTCTTCGGACACTCCTTCAAGCTGCCCCACGCCCTGTTCCGCCTCCTGCGCCACACGGACGACCCCGAGCTGCGCGCCGCCGCGATCGCCCGCGCCTCCAAGCTCGGGATCTCCTATGAATAGGAAGGGTCGCGCCGGGGATCAGGAGGAACGTGTTCGGGGACCCGGACGGCGCCCTGGCCGCCCTCGACGAGGCCCTGGCCCTGGACCCGAATGACAAGAACGTCCGCGAGCTGCGGGCGAAGATCGAAGCGGGGAACTGAGCGCGCAGCGCGACGGACTCCGGTCCCGCCCGCGCGTCAGTCGTCGGCACGTGGGGCGGACTTGAAGAGGTAGAAGAGGAAGCCGAGGGCCGGGACGAGCAGCACGCCGCCCGCGAGGGCCGTGAACACGGCGGTGCGGGTGGTTCCGGGGGGCCCCATCGCCGCCTCGACGGTGATCGCGGGCGGCACCAGGTACGGGTACTGGGCTAGCATCCAGCCCAGCATCACCGCCACCACGGCCGAGGCCGCGGCGACGGTGGCCCAGGTGAAGGCGCGGCGCCAGAGGAAGATCAGGGAGCCGAGACCCGCGCCGGCCGAGGCCACGACCAGGACTCCGCCGGGGCTGGCTCCGGGGGCCAGGCGCGCCCACAACCGAGGCGCCTCGAGCGAGAGGAACAGGAGGCCGACGGCGGCCAGGATCCCCATCGCCGCGCCGCTGGCCAGGGCCCGCCGGCGCCAGGTCTCGAGCAGCTCGTCCTCGCCCGCGATCCAGGCTTCACGCGCGAAGTAGACCGCCGCCAGGTAGGCACAGACGCCGACCGCGAAGAACGCCGTGAAGATGCCCAGGGGCTGCACCCAGCCCGTGGCGAAGTCGCCCTGGTAGCTGCCGTCCGGAGCGATGGCCAACCCGCCGGAGGCGAGGGCGCCCACGGCCGCGCCGAAGAAGAAGGGCGCTGCGGTCGAGGCCAGGGCGAAGACGGCGCCCCACACGGACTGCTGCCGCGGCGCGCCCACCGCGTAGGCCCGGAAGACGAAGCCCACGCCGCGGAAGACGATGCCGCCCAGGGCCAGGAGCAGGGGTAACCAGAGGGCCTGGGAGACGGCCGCGAAGGCCAGGGGGAAGGCCGTGTGCGCGATGACCAGGGCGAACAGCAGCCAGACGTGGTTCGCCTCCCACACCGGACCGACGGCGCGCTGGAGCAGGGCGCGCTCCTTGTCGCTGGTCTGGAAGGCGGAGTTGAACTCCCAGACGCCGGCGCCGAAGTCCGCGCCGCCGAGCAGCGCGTAGAGCGTCAGGGAGAGCCCCATGATGCCGAGGGCGACGAGTTCGTAGGGCATCGTTCAGAGGGGTCGGTCGGCCAGCAGCTCGAGCACCTTCGCGCAGCCACCGAAGAGGATTGCGTAGAGCGCCAGGGTCAAGGCGAAGAGAACACCGAGGCCGGAGGCCTGGGTGACCGCATCGCGCGTGCGCATCACGCCCTGCACGATCCAGGGTTGCCGCCCGACCTCGGTCACGACCCAGCCCGCCTCGAGGGCCAGCACCGCCAGGGGGCCGGAGGCGATGGCGGCCAGGAGGAAGGGGCGCGCTGTGGGGAGCCGGCGCCGGCGGATCAGGGCCACGGCGCCCCACAGGGAGAGGGCGCACAGGGCCATGCCCGCCGCGACCATCGCCTGGAAGGCGAGGTGCACGATCAGCACCGGCGGCCAGTCCGCGCGCGGGAATTCCTCGAGCCCTTGCACCGTGGCGTCGGCGTCCCCGTGGGCCATCCACGAGAGGCCGCCGGTGAGCTCGAGGGCGTAGGGCGTGTGCATGCGCTCCTCGTCCGGCCAGCCGCCGATGCGCAGGGGCGCCCTGGCCTCGCTGCGGAACTGCCCCTCCATGGCCGCCAGCTTGACCGGCTGGGTCTGGGCCACCATGTGGCCAGCCCAGTGGCCAAGGGCCGGCTGGACCAGAGCGGCAGGGGCGCCGAGGCAGAAGCCGAGCAGGAGGGCGCGCCGGTCGTAGGTCCGCCCGCCGTGGCGCAGGACGCGCATGGCGTAGTACGCGGCCACGAGGAAGCCGGTCACGGCGTACGCGGCCACGACCATGTGCAGCACCTGGGGCCAGGCCGCCGGACTGAGCATGGCGGCCAGGGGCTGCGCCGACTCGACGCGGCCGTCGGCGCCCAGGGTGAAGCCGCTGGGCGTGTTCATCCAGGCGTTGGCCGTGACCACGAAGGCGGCGGAGGCGAGGCCCGAGAGGGCGACGGGAACGCCGCACCACCAGTGGGCCGGGGGCGAGAGGCGCTCCCATCCGTACAGGTAGATGCCCGCGAAGATGGCCTCCATGAAGAAGGCGAAGCCCTCGAGGGTGAAGGGCAGACCAATCACCGCTCCGAAGGTCCCCATGAACTCCGGCCAGAGCAGGCCGAGCTCGAAGGAGAGCACGGTGCCCGAGACCGCACCGACGGCGAAGAGCACGGCGAAGGCCTTGGCCCAGCGCCGCGCGAGGGAGCGCCAGACGGGGTCGTCCGTGCGCAGGGCCAGGCCCTCGGCCACGAGCATCAAGACCGGCAGCCCCACCCCGAGGCAGGCGACCACGATGTGGGCCCCCAGGGTGAACGCCATCTGCAAGCGAGCGAAGGTCAGGTTCGCTTCGCCCGCCGCGCTCTGCACCAGGGCCAGGGGGCTCATCGGTGCCCCTCCGTAACCCTCCGCTGCATCCGGAACAAGACTGGGCTCGAAGACTGCCCTGGAGGCGTCGGGCCGACTATCCTGCTCGGTCCAAATTCCCTCCAACAGCCGCCGTCAACGCCCGTGTACAGGGCACCCGAACCCAACCGTCTGCCCCAGCCATGAGTCGCCTCGAGAGCCTGCAGCGAGACATCCCCGCCGCGATCGTCGTCGTCTTCGTCGCCATCCCCCTGTGCCTGGGCATCGCCCTGGCCAGCGGGGCGCCCGCCTTCGCCGGGCTGATCGCCGGCATCGTCGGCGGCATCGTGGTCGGATCCCTGAGCGGCTCGCCCCTCGGCGTCTCCGGACCGGCCGCCGGCCTGGCCGTGATCGTGGCCAATGCCATCGCCGACCTGGGCAGCTTCGAGACCTTCCTGGTGGCGGTGGTCCTGGCCGGGGGCGTGCAGATCCTGCTGGGCCTGGCGCGGGCTGGCGTCCTGGCCTACTTCTTCCCGTCCTCGGTGATCAAGGGCATGCTCTCGGGGATCGGCATCCTGATCGTCCTCAAGCAGCTGCCCCACGCCGTCGGCCATGATTCGGACCCGGAGGGCGAGCTCTCCTTCGTGCAGCCGGACGGCGAGACGACCCTCACCTCGCTGAGTGCCATCGTCGACGACTTCTCGATCAGCGCCATCGTGGTCGCCGCGGTCTGCCTCGCGATCCTGATCCTGTGGGAGACCGTGCTCACCAAGCGCGGCGGCCTGTTCAAGTTGGTCCAGGGCCCTCTGGTGGCCGTGGCCTTCGGCATCGCCTTCGAGTGGGCGACCCAGAAGTTCGCGCCGGGCTGGGCCCTCGCGCGGGATCACCTGGTGCGCGTCCCGATCGCCGACGGACTCTCCGGCTTCGCGGGACTCCTGACCTACCCGGACTGGTCCCAGCTGTGGCGCGCCGACGTCTGGACGGTGGCGGTCACCGTGGCCGTCGTGGCCAGCCTCGAGACCCTGCTCTGCGTCGAGGCCACCGACAAGCTCGACCCGCGCAAGCGCGTCACCCCCACCAACCGCGAGCTCGTCGCCCAGGGCTGCGGGAACATGCTGTCGGGCGCGATCGGCGGCCTGCCGGTGACCCAGGTGATCGTGCGCAGCTCGGCCAACATCCAGTCAGGTGGGCGCACCAAACTGTCCGCCATCCTGCACGGTGTCTTCCTGTTCCTGCTGGTGCTGCTGGCGCCCAAGGTCCTGAACCTGGTGCCCAAGGCCGCCCTGGCAGCGATCCTCCTGGTGGTGGGCTACAAGCTCGCCAAGCCGGCCCTCTTCAAGGAGATGTTCGCCCGCGGCCCGGCGCAGTACCTGCCGTTCCTGATCACGGTGATCGCGATCCTGTGCACGGACCTCCTGATGGGCATCGGCCTGGGCATGGCGGCCGCCCTGTTCGTGATCCTGCGCAACCAGTACCTCAACTCGCACTGGCTGCACATCCGTGAGCACGACAACGATCGCCACGAGGTGACCATGCAACTGGCGGAGGAAGTCACCTTCCTCAACCGTGCCGCAATCCTGAAGGAGCTGGCGCGCATCCCGAACGGCTCCGAGGTCACCCTGGACGCCAGCGGGACCTGGCGCATCGACCGTGACGTGCTGGACGTGATCGACGACTTCGAACAGGGCGCGCCGCGGCGCGACATCACAGTGCACCGCATCGGACGCTTCTCGAGCCGCCCGGACCCCGCCGACCAGCCGGCTCGAGACGCGAGCTAGAGACTTTGGATCCCCGCATCGTGCGTGGATGAGTCAAGAGCCGTCGCGCCGAGCGAGCGGTTCAGGGGTGTTGGTTGAGAGCGTGAGCTCCTGGCTCCGTCGCCGGGTGGCGCTCGTGCAATCCGAGGATGGGCCGCGCGAAGGCGCCTCCGAGCAGCAAGGCCACGACGGCCATGCTCAAAGCCGCCCTCTCACGGCGAGTCAAGTCACTCTCTCCGGCGTGGGTGCCGCGTCCGGAGAAGAGAGCGAAGAAGCAACGCAGGACCGAAATCCCGTTCAGCGCCGTCGCCAAGATCAGCGCGAACGCGAGGAACGAGAACTCGTCGATCGAGCCCTGAATCAGGAGGTCCTCAGCGACGAAGCCCAGGGTCCCCGGGAGACCGACGCTCGCGAACCCGAGGAAGAGGAAGGCCACGGCCATGCGTGGCGTGCGCGCGAAACTACCGCTGGGTGACTGGATCGAGAGTGTTCCGCGCCGCGCCTCGAGGGCGGCGATCGTCATGCCGAAGCCCGTCGTCGCCAGGGCCAGGACCTGCCAGTAGACGAGGGCTCCGACCTCTGCCACGTGGGACTTGTTCTCGAGACCGAAGGCGACAAGCCCCGTCTGACTGATGAGCAGGAATGCGAAGGCACGCCGCGCATCCTTCTGCACCAGACCGAGAGCACTGGCCAGCACCGCCGTGATCGCCCCGGCCCCAGCCAAGCCCAGGGAGAGGACTCCGCTCGCGGGCCTCGTGGCCAGCTCCAGGTGCGCGTAGACGCCGAGCTGCGGCCCCACGAAGGCGAGCACCAGTCCCAGGGGCGCGCGCTGGATCAGCGCCGGAAGCCAGCCATGCAGCGGAATCACGGCCTCGCGCACGGCGATCGCGAGCAGCCAACAGCCCACGCCCAGCGTCGCGGAGCCGCCGCCCATGAGCAGGGTCCCCAGCAGGGCCAAGCCTGCCGAGAGGGCGTGGTAGACGGCAAAGACGCGCCGCCCCGCGGCAAGCTGAGCTTGCGCGCCGAGTCCGGACCAGAGGGTCCAGGCCGACAAGCACCAGAGAATCGCCAGCACCCCGGGATACGGGGCTGCGACGAAGGCCAGCGCGATGGCGATCAGCACGAGAACCGCTGCCAACGTGCGCGGCGGATGGGAAGCCAGGGGAGCGAGGCTCACGGCCAGGACGCCCACCGCGCAGCTGACCAGCGGCGTCAGGCGCAGCATCCCTTGGGGCAGAAGGGCGATGCTCACCCCATGGAAGAACCGCGGTTCGACTCCCAGGGCCACGTCCAGCCCCAGGAGCAGGACGAGGGCCACGAGGACGATCCCCGAACCCAGCGCGCCCCGCGCCCGCGCCTGGCGCGGATCGAGTGTCGAGCGCACCACTCCAGCCGTGAGGAGCAGCGCCAGGGCAGCTCCAAGGGGTCCGAGGTGAATCATCGCTTCCCCTCAGGGGAGTCGACCCTCTGCACGCCCTTCTCCGAACCCAAGCGCGACACCCAACGCACCAGCTCGCGATCGAGCGAGTCCAGCTTCTGGAGCCCCGAGCGCAGTCCGCCGACTCCGTACTGGATCAGGACAACATCGGCGTAGCCTCGCTCCAGGGAGTGGCGATAGAGCCAGGCCACCCAGCGCCGCGACCTGGATTCCGCGGGTGCATGGACCTCGGCCCCCGCGGCCCCCATCGCCAGGTGGTGGTAGTGGTGGTCATGCAGAAGGCTGGGCGAGCGCAGGATCTGAAGGCTGCGAATGGTGGCGTGCCCGACGATGTGCGCCAGCGCCAGGAAGCGCAAGCCGAGTCCGATCTCGACGAAGATCAGTCCGACCTGAGCCAGTGAAGAGTAGGCCAAGGCACTCTTGATGTCGGTCTGTACGCGCCCGACGAGCACGCCGTGCAGCGCCGTCAAACCTCCCACCACGACCGCGGCGTACGCCACCGACGGCACCGCATCGAGAATCGGTGCCGCGCGCAAGAGCAGGTAGGGCCCGAGGTGCACCGAGATCGCTCCGTAGAAGATGGCACTGGAGGGCGTAGGCCCCTCCATCGCCCGCGGCAACCAGCCCGACATGGGGAACTGTGCCGACTTGCCCATGGACGCCCAGAGCAGCAGGAAACCCACGAGCGCTGCTGCGCCCGGGCCCGTCGGTACGGCGAGACCCGCCCAGGGATCCCCGGGGAGCGCGGCCACGAGGCTCGCGCTTCCTGCAGCATGGTGCAGCCAGACCGCCGCCCCCAGGAGCCCGACATCGCAGATCCGATAGGTCACGAAGGCGCGCAGCGCATGCTCCACCGGCTTGGGGCGTTCGTGGAAGTAGGCGATCAACAGCGCGGAAGAGATCCCGACCAGCTCCCAGCCGAAGAAGACCAGGTCGAGGCTACCGGCGAGGACCACGAGCTCCACCCCCGCTCCGAAGAGGGCCAGGAGCAGGTAGAAGCGCAGGA
>JAJFFA010001053.1 GCA_021776885.1 Planctomycetota bacterium | reverse complement strand
CCTCGCGCCGCGTCGAGCGCTCACGCGCCCAGCTCGAGGGGCACACGGCGCGGCTCGCCAGCCAGAGTCCGGCACGCCGGCTCGAGCGCCTGGCCGAGCGCCTGGGCCAGGCCCAGGGCGGCCTGACCCAGGCCGGACGGGGGCTCTTCGAGCGGCGCGCGGCGCGGCTCGACCTGGCCCAGCGCTCCCTCAGCGCGATCTCGCCCTTCGCGGTGCTCTCGCGGGGCTACTCGATCACGACGGACGAAGCGGGGCGGGCCCTGCGCGACGCCTCCGAGGCCGCGCCGGGGAGTCGGGTGCGCACGCAGCTCCTCTCCGGTGAGCTCGTCTCGCGCGTCGAGTCCTCGGCCCCCGCCCGGCCCGCACCGGGGAGTTCGGGTGAACCGGGGAGTACGGGTGAAGAGGAGGGCGGCACAGCGACCGCGGGCGAGGTAGCCGGGGGCGATCCGGATTGAAGCCGCGCGACGCCGACGGGGTCTGGGCCGTCGTCATCAACTGGAACGGCGGGGCCGAGGACAACCTGGCCTGCATCGCCTCGCTGCTCGCCGCGGGCTTCGAGGAGGCGCGCATCGTCTTCGTCGACAACGCCTCGAGCGACGGCTCGCGGGAGGCCGCTCAGGCGCGCCATCCGCGCCTGGCGCGGATCGAGAACGACACCAACGAGGGCTTCGGCGGGGGGGCCAACCGCGGCGCGCAGCTGGCCCTGGAGGCGGGAGCCAGCGCGGTCCTGTTCGTGAACAACGACGTCACCCTGGCGCCCGATTGCCTCGAGCTCCTGCTCGCGGCCCAGGGGGCCGGGCCCGAGCTGGGCGTGCTCGGACCGCGGGTGCTCGACGCCCGCGACCCCTCGCGCCTGTGGTGCGCGGGCGGCATGCTCACCTGGCGCCAGAATCTCTCCACTCTCCTCGGCCATGGCCAGCCGGACGGACCCGCCTGGCGCGCCCTGCGCCGCGTGGACTACGTGGCCGGTTGCGCCATGCTGGTGAGCGCTGAGGTCTTCGCTGCGATCGGCTTCTTCGAGGCCGACTGGTTCGCCTACGGCGAGGACGTGGACTTCTGCTGGCGCGCGGGGCGCGCGGGCTTCGGCGTGGCCACGGTCGGCGAGGCCTCCTGCGTCCACGCCCCCTCGAGTGCGACCGGCGGCGGCTACAACCCGCGACGCAAGTACATGCAGGGCGTCAACTCGGTCTGGTTCCTGCGCAAGTGGGGAGGGACGCGCGAGTGGGCGCGCTTCTTCGCCTACGACGTCCTGACCCTGCCCCCGTTGCTGCTCGCCGGCGCCTTCCGCGGGCGCGCTCGTGCCGTCCTGGCCAAGGCCTGGGGCATCGCCAGCGGACTCGCCGGAGGACGGGTGAGCGCCGCCCGACTCGAGCCCGGCGGCACCTGGCTCTGGTAGCCGAGCGCCCCGCGCGGGGAGCCTACCCGGGGCTAGGGCTCGACGACGTGCAGCACCTGATCGACGCCGACGTCGGCCAGGGTCTGCACCGTGCCCGAGGGCCAGGTCACGCGCAGGGTGTCGATGCGCGTCTGCGGGCCCAGTCCGAAGTGGGCGTTCATGGGCGGGCCGCTCTTGAAGGAGTAGCCGGCCAGAATCGCGCGCATCTGGGTCTTGCCGTCCGGAGTGATGACCTCGACCTTGGCGCCGACGCCGTCGCGGTTCGAGCGGGTTCCCTCGAGCTCGACGGAGAGCCAGTGGTGCCGGGCGCGCGGCGTGCGGTTCTCGTACAGCGCCGGGATCTTCTTGCCCGTGCGCATGATCAGGATGTCCTTGTCGCCGTCGCGGTCGTAGTCGAAGTCGACCAGACCGTGGCCCAGCATGTTCTTCAGGCCGCTGGTCGGCGTCTCGCGCTGGAAGTGGCCCGTACCGTCGTTGGTCCAGACGTGCCCCGGGTCGCCGTAGCCGGTGAAGACCAGGTCCTGGTCGCCGTCCAGGTCGAGGTCCGCGAAGGCCGTGCCCCAGCCCACGATGCCCTGGCCGATGCCGCTGACCCACGAGCCGCAGCCGCGGGAGAAGGCCTCGTTGGTGAAGTGGCCGCTGCCGTCGTTCACGTACAGGACGCCGACGTTGATGTTGGTCGAGTAGATGTCGAGGTCGCCGTCGTTGTCGATGTCGCCGACCGCCAGGCCCATGTCCGCGCCGCCGTTGGTCACGCCCGAGGACACGCTGACGTTGGTGAACACGCCCGTGCCGTCGTTGCGCGCGCCGTAGTCGGGGTAGAAGTCGATGGCGTTGTGCAGATCCAGGTCGCCGTCGGAGTCGAAGTCGGCCAGCACCGTCGAGAACCAGCGCGAGCGCATCGCGTAGTCGGCGCCGAAGGTGGCCGTGCCATCGACCAGGTTGGGCAGGCCGTCGTTGCGGATGAAGAAGGCCGGGCCGCCGTTCAGGTTGCCGCCGGCGATGTGGGCGTAGGAGATGTCGAGGTCCCCGTCTCCGTCCACGTCGCCCAGGGCCATGCCGCCGTGGTTCGAGAAGTCGTCGTAGGCCAGGAGCGGGTTCGAGGTGCCCATGACGAA
>JAJFFA010001052.1 GCA_021776885.1 Planctomycetota bacterium | reverse complement strand
CTGCGCGCGGCGTCTGGCAAAGAGCGCTCCGACCTGAGACCCTATCGGTAGCCCATGAAGATCCTTGTCATCCAGACGCGTGACATCGGGGATGTGCTCCTGTCGACGGCCCTGTGCAACGCGTTGAAGCGCGGGATCGAGGGCGTGCGCGTGGAGATGTTGACCCTCGACGTGTCCGCCGGGGTGGTCGAGGGCAACCCCAACATCGACCGCATCCTCCGAGTCGAGCGTTCCAAACGCAACGAGCTACGCGCCAACCTGCGCCTGATGCGCGAGCTGCGCGCCGAGCGCTACGACGCCGTGATCAACGTGCAGGGCCAGATCATCGGATTGCTGGCTTGCCTGGCGTCGGGTTCGCCGCGGCGCATCGGCTTCGACAAGTCCCCCTGGCGCCTGGGGCACACGGACAACATCGCCCTGCGGCGCGGCGTCGAGAGCTCGGGCTGGGGGCGCACTTTGGACGACCGCTTCGCCCTGCTGCGGCCCCTGGGGCTGGAGCCGCAGGAGCGCTCGTACAAGATCTGGCTCGAGCCGGCCGAGCAGCAGCACGGCCGCGACCTCCTGGCCCAGGCCGGCCTCGATCCGGCGCGCCCCGTCGTGGCCCTGGGCGTGAACGCCGGCGACGACTTCAAGCGCTGGCCCATGGCGCACTTCGTCCAGGTGGCGCGCTGGCTGGTCGAGCAGCACGGCGTCCAGGTCCTGGCCAGCTTCGGCCCGGGCGAGGAGGAGTACACCCGCGGCCTGCGCGCGGCCCTGCCCGAGCTGCACGACTCGGTCTTCGACACCCTGCGCTCGAAGAGCATCCGCGAGCTGAGCTGTGTCTTCTCCCAGTGCGCCCTGTACGTGGGCAACGACACCGGTCCGCGCCACATCGCCCAGGCCCTCGACACCCCGGCCCTGGCCATCGTCGCGCCGGCCAGTGACAAGCGCGACTGGATCCCCTGGGACCACCCGCGCTTCCGCGCCCTCGACGTCGGGGACGCCCTGGGGCTCGACGCGGACGAGTGGTGTCGCCAGCGCAACGCCCTGCCCCCGGGCGAGGACATCCCCTGGTTCGCCAAGCTCGAGCCCGAGACGGTGATCGCGGAGCTCGAGGGCATGATCGCCAGCCTGGCGCTGTTCGCCAGCTCAAGGCCGCCCGCAGCGAGCGAGTCGACGCCGGAACCGCGCGCCGGCTCCGCGGCGAGCTGAGCGCCTTGAACACTCGCTTCGTGGGCAAGTGAGTCAAGTTTGCGTGGGATACATCGGAGACCCGAGCACGACGCGTTCCGCGGGATGTCAACCGCCCGCGCGGTCGAGCTTGTCGCGCAGGCTCAAGAGCACCCGCGCGTGCAGGAGCTGTGCCGCGTTCTCCGTGCGGCCCAATTGCTTTCCGACCTCTGCGAAGGAGAGCTGTTCGAAGTTCCGCATCTCGACCACGCGCCTGTGGTCGTCCTCCAGCTCGGCCAGGGCGTCGACCAGGAGCGAGATCTCTTCGAGGCGAACGATTTGGGAAGGCGGGGCGTTCTCGAGGGCAGCCCTCGCCGATGCGTGTTGGCTGGCCGAGACCAGGGACTCGAGCGCGACCTCGCGATCGCGGCGTAGCTCCGTGCGGATGTTGTTGCGCGCGATCATGGTTATCCAGCGCAGGAACGAGCGCTCGTCACGCAGCTCGAAGCGATCGAACTGCTCGAGCACGCGCACGAAGACCTCCTGCAAGAAGTCGCCGCTCTCCGCTACGTCGCGCGCCCGCGCCCCCATCATCAGGCGGATTCTCAGGAGTAGTCGGTCGCGGTATCGACCGAGCACGTCGCCGAGGCACGCGCTGTCGCCCTGCGCGGCGCGCAGCAAGAGCTGGACGGTCTCGGTGTACGGGCTCTCGTCAACCATGGCAGGCGCGCCGCGATCCTAACACGGCCCGGCGCTCCCGTACGGGCGACCTGGCGGCCGCGGCTGCCTTCGGCTAGTCTCGCGAACGGATGAGCGACGCCAGGGAAGTCTTCGAGGAGTTCCTGAAGAGTGGACCGCTCAGCGCTGACCGGATCGAGCTCTTCTGCCGAGACCACCCCCAGCATGCGGTCGCGCTGCGCGCACGATGGGACGCCTACGCGCGCATGAACGAGCTGCTCGACGGCGTCGGCCGTGAGGCACACTCCAACGCGCCCGAGATGCGCGGGACGCGCTACGAGATCCGCGGCGAGATCGCCCACGGCGGCATGGGGCGGGTGCTCGAGGTGTGGGACCACGAGCTGCGTCGCACCCTGGCGATGAAGGTCCTGCGCGAGGATCGCACGGGCTCGAGCGCACAGAATCGCAGCCGCTTGCTGAACGAGGCGCAGATCCTGGGCCAGCTCGAGCACGCCGGGATCGTCCCGATCCACGAGGTCGGCTGCGACGCCGACGGGAAGCCCTACTTCACGATGCTGCGGGTGCGGGGCATCCCGCTGACCCAGGTCTTCGGCGAGGTCGGTGGCCCGGACGCCGAACGCGGCCTGACGCGCGTCGTCGGCATGCTCCTGCGCGTCTGCCAGGCGATGGCCCACGCGCACGCCAAGGGCGTCATCCACCGCGACCTCAAGCCCGCGAACGTCATGGTCGGGGCGTTCGGTGAAGTGTTCGTGATGGACTGGGGACTGGCCAAGGCCCGCGGGCGCGCGGGTGATGTCGACATCCGCCTACGCAAGGCTTCCGTGACGCTCGCCGCGGACACGCCGGACGACGATGCGGGCGGAACGCAGGATCCCTGGTCGCGATCGGTGCGGACCGACCGGCGAGCCGAACAGGAGACCGACGCCCCCTCCCCGCTCCTGACCATGGCTGGCGATGTCCTGGGGACGCCTTCCTACATGGCTCCCGAGCAGGCCGCGGGACGGATCGACGAGGTCGACGAGCGCTCCGACATCTACAGCGTGGGCGCCATGCTCTATCACCTCTTGTCGGGCAGGGCTCCCTACACCCTCTGCGCCGAGTCCGACGAACCGCAGCAGATCCTCGGCGCGGTGCTGAAGGGCAGCCCCGAACCACTCCGCCGTGGCGAAGGAGTGCCCGCCGAGCTGGTCGCGATCTGCGACAAGGCCATGGCCCGCGAGCCGGACGGCCGCTACCGGACGATGGAGGAGCTCACGTCTGAGCTCCAGGCCTACCTGGACGGCCGTGTCGTCTCGGCCTACGAATCGGGGGCTGTCGCCGCCATCCGCAAGTGGATCCGGCGCAACCGCGCGCTGGCCGCGGCCGTCGGCGCCTCGATCGTGGCCGTTCCGGTCATCGCGTCCCTGGGAACCTATGGGATGACGAAGCGTTCGGAGGCCGCCGAGAACCTGCGCCTGTTCGAGCTCTTGCGCTACCGCGTCGACCTCGAGGAGGCGCAGGCCGCGGCCGACGCGCTCTACCCGGCCTGGCCCGAGAACGTCACGGCCATGGAGTCCTGGATCGCGGAACACGGTGAGCCCCTGCGGTTGGCGCACGAGGTGACGGAACGCAGTCGACTCGAGGTGTCCCAGGCGCAGCAGCTGTTCCACTTCGATGGGGTCGACGACCACGTCGTCATCGCCCACGCTACGGGGCTCAACCCGACCCCGGGGGGCTTCACCTGCGAGTTCTGGATGAAGGGGACGCCCGCAGGCGAGCTGTGCGTCGCGCTGGACAAGTCCCACGGGTTCTTCGACAACACCGGGTGGGCATTCCAGAGTGGGCCGGAGGGCACGGAGATCGGCTTCTTGGTCGCCGGCGGTGGCTCCCTACCGTACGTGAACTCGATCGGCCTGGCGCCGCTCGGGGCTAACCTCGACGGGGCCTGGCATCACATGGCCGCCACCTGGAACGGGAGCACGCTGCGGCTGTACCAGGACGCCGAGTTCCAGGATGAATGCCCGCTGAGCGGCCTGGCGAACAACACGCGCGACCTGTTCCTCGGAGCCGCCTGGTGCGGCGGCGTGACCGGGCGCTTCTTCCACGGTGAGCTGGCCGACGTGGCCGTTCACGCGAGCGCTCTCACGCCGGACGTGTTCGCAGAGACCGTACGGCGCGGCCCTCCTCAGGGCTTGGCGAGTGATCCGGTCGCCCGCGCGCACCCGAGCACCGTCGCCCTGTGGCGTGGGCGGGGCGACGCGCGCGACGCGCTGGGCCGGTATCACGGGATCGTGCGAGGCGACGTCTTTCCGGAAGGCGACGTTGACGCCGGAGGGGAGCAGCGTCGCTTCCTCGCGAGCACGCTGCGCGACCTCGCGGCGGACCTCGACTGGTTCGCGCGCCACCCGGACGGTGCTCTGCTCGACGTCCAGCGACGGCTCGACTGGGCGCGGAGGGTCGAGGAGCTCTCGCTCGAACGGCACACGGAGCGCTGGCAAGAAGCGCGAGCGGCCATCGCCGCCGCGGATGGGATCGTGGCGAGTGAACTCTACGCGCGAGTGCCGATCGACCTCGACCCGCAGATGGGGCTCGTTCCGATCGGCATGAACCCGGCCACGAAGCTGTGGGAGTTCTACCACCTGCGCACCAGCGCTGACCCGGAGCACATTCCGACGCACACCGCCGACGGCGAGATCCGGATCGAGGTCGAACACGGCATCGTCTTCGTCCTGATTCCGGGCGGACCGTTCGGCATGGGGGCTTCGCCCGACCCGAACGAAGCCGGCTACGACACGCTCGCCCAGCCGGGGGAGACGCCCGTGCAGCGGGTCCAGCTCGACCCGTTCTTCCTCGCCCGCCACGAGCTGACGAAGACCCAGTGGAGTCGGGTGACGCACACGAGCCGTGGCGACGACACCTATCCTGTCCACGACGTCAGCTGGGTCACGTGCAAGCAACTGATGGACCGCCTCGGCCTCGCGCTTCCCACGGAGGCGCAGTGGGAGTACAGCGCGCGTGCAGGCTCGGTGACGCCCTGGTGGAGCGGAGCGCAACCCGCTGACCTGCTCGGAGTGGCCAACGTCGCCGACCTCTCGGCGTGGCGCGCGGACAAGCGCTGGCCCGGGATCGAACTCGACTTCGACGACGGCGTGGCCGCCCACCTGAGGGTGGGCGCGATGCGCGCCAACCCCTGGGGCCTGCATGAGGTCCACGGCAACGTCCTCGAGTGGTGCCACGACGACTTCGTGGCCTACGAGACTCCGACGCGCGCTGGAGACGGGTACCGCTTCAGCGGAGGCGTAGGTTGGAAGGCCGCACGCGGTGGAGCCTTCGATCTACCGGCGGTCAAGGCGCGCAGTGCGTCACGCGCCCCGCACCAGAGCTGGCACCGGGCCGAGAACCTCGGCCTGCGCGCAGCGCGAGTGCTGCGGTAGCCGATTCGCCTCTCGGCCGATTTTCGGGATTCCACGACGGATCCGGGGCCGCGACCCGTTGGACGAGGACCGGGTCCGGTGCGCGTTGGCTCTTCCCCGGCCAAGACCTGACCCCATTCGGCGCTCGTCTGCCCCCGGTTGGAGGATCCCATGTCCGTCGCGTTCCCTGCCCAGTCTCTCTCCAGTCTGCTCGGCACTCTGCTCGCGCTCCTGATCTGCGCGCCCGCCGAGGCGCTGGCGCCCGCAGCGCCCTATCAGGTGACGAGTTCCGCTCCTCCTCCCCAGAGCCCGCGCGCTCCGCGCGGCCCCTGGTTGACGCGCATCTTCTCGGTCTCCCCGAGCCCCGGCGAGAACGCGATCGCCCTCACGCGCGAGACCATCCTCAGCTTCGACCACCCGCTGGACGGCGGGGTCCAGGCCCAGGGAGCGATCGACGTCAGCTCGGGGGGGCAAGCCCTGCCCTACCAGGCGCGGCTCTCCTCTGACGGCCTGCGACTGACCCTGTTCTACACATCGCCCCTGCCCTCCTCGCAGCGCGTGCGGGTCGTGGTTGACGGATCGCTGCTCGACGACGCGAACGGCCGCGCCGTCGATGCGGACGGTGACGACCGACAGGGCGGAGTCCTGACCTTCACCTTCGACACGATCTCGATCGACCCCTTCCCCGGAACCGCGGTCTGCGGACGTGTGTGCGCGTCCGAGCTCTCGGACATGGGGAACAACGTTGCCCTGGAGGGCGTGACCGTGTCCGTCGATGGCGCGGAGAGCACCCTCTTCGCCGTCACCGACGTGGACGGAAACTTCCGCCTCGACCCCGCGCCCGTCGGACGCTTCTTCGTGCACATCGACGGAACGACGGCGACGACTCCGGTCCCGCCGGGGGCCTACTACCCGAGGGTGGGCAAGGCTTGGGATACGAAGCCCGGGCAGGAGCTCCTGCTGGCAGAGTGCACCTTCTTGCCCCTCGTCGTCGACGGCACCCTGCAGCCGGTCAGCTCGACCCGCGACGTCACCATCGGCTTCGCCCCCGAGGTGCTCATGGACCATCCCGAGCTGAGCGGGACGCAGATCACGGTCCCGGCCGACTCGCTCTTCGCGAACGACGGCAGCGCCGGGACGCTGGCCGGGATCGCTCCCGTCGCGGCCGACCGGCTGCCCGGACCCCTGCCCGCGAACCTGGCGTTCCCCCTCGTCATCACCTTCCAGACGGACGGCGCGACCAACGTGGACCGGCCCGTTCCCGTGCGCTTCCCGAACCTCCCGGACCCGGACACCGGGCAGACTCTGCCGCCCGGTGCTCGGACCAACATCTGGAGCTTCGACCACGACGCGGGTCGCTGGGTGCCGGTGGCACCAGCGACCGTCAGCGCGGACGGGTCGATGGTCGAGACGCTGCCCGGGACGGGTCTCATCGCGCCCGGCTGGCACGGTGTGAACCCGGGTATCTCGACGTCCTTCGACGGGACGCGCGGCACCTGTTCGGAGGGCTGCGCCTTCTCGTTTACCTCGGGGACGCTGAGCTGCGCCTCGAGCTTCCTCGGTCTCGGGTGCGCGTCGAGCGCGTTTCAAGCGGCCTCGTTCGCCGCGGCGGACTGCACGGCACCGGGCTCGACCGGCGCTGCCTGCGCCTGGTCGGCCCTCGCGAATGCGGCCGGCGTCGGCTTCTGCCTGGTTCAGAACGCGGGTTACCTGGGAAGCCTGTACAGCTGCGGACTGGCAGCGGTCGGGATCTTCGACGGATGCTCGTGCATCGGCAACCTGACCCATGATGGCTTCGCCGATACGCAGCTGCACTTCGACTACTTCCAGGCCTACCTCGACCTCACCGCACAAGTCCTAGGCACCCCGGACTGGGGCTTCGCCGTCGATCCCGCGGTAGGCGACGTCGTCGCCGAGGTCGAACAGGTAACCGCGATCCTGACGCAGCTGGGCCAGGCGTTCGCGCCCGGGTCGGAAGAAGGCGCGCTGATCTCCGCGGCCGAGAGGGCGACCTTGCTCGCGCTTCCGCGTCCCCTGGGGCTCGCGTCCAGCGTCGTCACCGACACGATCGAGTACATCAATCGAACCACCGACCTGTGGAGCATGGGCATCCGCACCCACATGCAAGCTGGCCAGACCGACTTCATGGACGAGGGCCAGTTCCAGGTCGCGGTCGACGCCTTCTCCGCCGCGGTTGCGGCCCTGATCAGCGCGGGCTTCGAGGAGATCGACTCGGGCGCCGCCATGCGCAGGCTGGTCGACCGGGAGATCGACTCCAACCTGGACCCCGACTCCCCCCTTCTCACCTACGAGAACACCTGGTACTCGGTGACCGACGAGGGCACCGGCCTGGTCCAGCGCGGACGGGTCGGCAGTGACGGCGGCCTCGAGGGCTTCGTCGGGCGTTCTGACGGCTACCTCCGGATTCGCCTGGTCGACGGCGCGCGGCAGCAGGCCAGCCAGCTGGGGGTTCACGCCCCTTCCCAGCGCAGCAGGCCTTGTGACGGGTGTCCGCGCGAGCCTCGGGTCCGGGTCAACGGCTGGG
>JAJFFA010001051.1 GCA_021776885.1 Planctomycetota bacterium | reverse complement strand
CTCGCCGAGCAGGCGATCGAAGTGCACGTAGACGGCGTCGATCACACCGCCGTAGTTCGCGATCTCCTCGGGGGTCGGGGGGTGCGCGTAGCGCTCGGGTTCGCGGTAGCGCCAGAAGTGGTGCCCGACGACGTCCGTGGCGCCGAAGTAGACCAGGGCCAGGCTGGGCACCTCGTCCTCACGGGCCAGGGCGGCGGCGATGCGCGCGTAGGTCGTGTCGGCCCGGAAGGCCCAGGTCGAGTTCTTCCAGAAGCGCGCCCCCAGCTCGCTGTGGGGGTGGGGCAGGGGGCCGAAGATCGAGCGCTCGAGGTCCTCGAGCTCGCCCTCCACCTGGGCCAGGAGCTCCAGGGCGCGGGGCTCGAACTCGGGCGGGTGCACCTGCCGCCCGGTGTCGGCGCGCAGGGCGCCCTTCCACACGTTGCGCGCGCCCTTCACGGCCAGCTGATCGGTGGTGTTGGTCTGCGCGACCATCACGCCCTCGATCTCTTCCACGGGCCAGGTCATCCACCAGCCGACGACCCAGGTCGTCAGCCCGCGGTCGCCGAGGATGTTCCAGAGCGCCTTGGTGCGCCGGTCGGTGCGGTTGAAGAGTTGTGGGCGGCCGTCCTCTCCGAGGCGCGCGAAGGTCTCGATGCCGTGCTCCTCGCGCGGCTTGCCGGTGGCGATCGAGGTCCAGATGACGGGTGACTCGGTGGGCACGAAGGAGCGCAGGAGACCGTGGTGTCCGCGCTCGATCAGCCCCGCGAGGTGCGGCATGCGGCCGGCCTCCAGGAGCGGCAGCAGCACGTCCCACTCCAGCCCGTCGGCTCCGACCACCAGGATCGGAGAGCTGCGCTCGGCTCGGGGCAGGGCCGTGGCGGCGCTCCCGCGCGCCCCTCCGCCTCCTTCTCCATCCCCGGGAGCGCAGGCGGCGGGCGCCAGGCAGGCGAGGGCGACAGCGAGCCGAAGGGAGCACATGCCGCAGAGGATAGCGCCCCGGAGCCTGCGCGCACGGCCGGCGCTGCCTATGCTGTGCGCGCCATGCATCACACCACGCGCCGCTCCCTCCTCACCTTCACCGCGTTCGCCGCCCTGGCCCTGGCCCCGGCCTGTCAGTCGGGCAGCGGCTTCGTGCGTCCCGAGCCCCGCCCCCTGCCCATGGACATCCACAGCCATGCTCGACCCAACGAGGTGCGCGTGCGGCACGTCTCCCTCGACCTGGACCTCGACTTCGTCGCCGGCGTCGCGCGCGGTGGGGTGACCCTCGAGCTCTACCGCCTCGAGCCGACGGCGCCCCTGGTGCTCGACGTCCAGGGCCTCGAGATCAGCGCCGTGCGCGGAACGGACGGCAAGCGCCGCGACCATGTCATCGGCAAGGAGCACGACAACCTCGGCGCGGCGCTGACCATCGAGCTCGAGCCCGCGGATAGCTCGGTGCGCATCGACTACGCGACCCGCCCGGGGGCGGAGGCGCTGCAGTGGCTGGCCCCCGAGCAGACGGCCGGCGGGCGTCACCCGTTCCTCTTCAGCCAGGGCCAGGCCGTGCTGACGCGAACCTGGATCCCGCTGCAGGACTCGCCGGGGGTGCGCGTGAGCTACGACGCCCGCATCACGGCCCCCGAAGCGTTGACCGTGGTCATGAGCGCGGAGAGCAAGGGGCGCGACGCCGACGGGGCCTTCCGCTTCGAGCTCGAGCGCCCGATTCCGCCCTACCTGATCGCCATCGGCTGCGGCGAGCTGGTCTCCGAGAAGATCTCCAAGCGCTGCGCGGTCTGGGCCGAGCCCGAGCTCGCCCAGCGTGCCGCCTGGGAGTTCGCCGACACGGAGAAGATGATCCAGAGCGCCGAGGAGCTCTTCGGTCCCTACCGCTGGGGGCGCTACGACCTGCTGGTGCTGCCCCCCGCCTTCCCCTACGGGGGCATGGAGAACCCGCTCTTGACCTTCGCCACGCCGACGGTCATCGCCGGCGACCGCTCGCTGGTGGCGCTGGTGGCCCACGAGCTGGCGCACTCCTGGTCGGGCAACCTCGTCACCAACGCCACCTGGGGCGACTTCTGGCTCAACGAGGGCTTCACCGTCTACTTCGAGAAGCGGATCATGGAGGTCGTGTTCGGCGAGGCGCGGGCGAACATGGAGCGCGTGCTCGACTTCGCGGACCTCGAGGAGGAGGTTGCACGCCTGGAGGAGTGGCAGACCGTGCTGGCCATCGATCTCACCGGCCGGCACCCCGACGACGGCTTCTCCGGCGTGCCCTACGAGAAGGGCGCCCTCTTCCTGCGCCGCCTCGAGCAGCTCGTCGGTCGCAGGCGCTTCGACGCCTTCCTGCGCGGCTGGTTCGACGGCCACGAGTTCGAGAGCGTACGCACGGAGGACTTCGTGGCCTACCTGCGCGAGGGCCTGCCCGATGCGCTGAAGGGGCTCGACCTGGAGCGCTGGATCCACGCGCCGGGCATCCCGGCGGACGCCCCGGTGCCCGAGTCCGGGGCCCTGGCCCAGGTCGAGGCCGAGCTCGCGCGCTGGCGCGGGGGCGCCGCCCCCGAGAGCCTGGCCACGGACGCGTGGGTCACGCAGCAGTGGCTGCACTTCCTGCAGTCGATGCCGCCGGAGGTGGACGGCTTCGACATGGCCCTGCTCGACGAGGCCTTCGGCTTCACCAAGACGGGCAACGCCGAGATCCTCTGCGCCTGGCTCGAGCTCTCGATCGAGCGCGACTACCCCGGGGCCGAGCTGCGCACCGCGTCCTTCCTGAACGAGGTCGGCCGGCGCAAGTTCCTGCGCCCGCTCTACGCCGCCCTGGTCAAGACCGAGGCCGGCACGCAGCGCGCACGGACCATCTACGCGCAGGCGCGGCCCAAGTACCACGCCGTCTCGCGCCAGACCCTGGACGCGATCGTCCTGCCCGCCGACTGAGCGGCACATGCCCCCGGAGGAAGTGCCCCTGGCCCTCGTGCGCCGGCCCGGCCCGGAGCTCGAGCGCTGCGAGCTGACCCATCTCGCGCGCACCCGGATCGACCTCGAGCGCGCGCGCGAGCAGCACGCGCAGTACGCCGCTGCGCTGGTCCGCCTGGGCTTCGACGTGCGCGCCCTGCCCGAGCTCCCGGAGCAGCCCGACGCGACCTTCGTCGAGGACGTGGCGCTGCTCCTGCCGCAGATCGTCGTGGCCCTGCGACCGGGGGCGGCGAGCCGCCGCGGCGAGGTCAAGGCGATCCGGCCCGAGCTCGAACAGCTGGTCCGCGGCCGCCCCCTCGAGCAGCTCGCGGCAGCCTGTCATGTGGACGGCGGCGACCTGCTCCTGGGCGACGGCGTGCTCTACGTCGGCCAGTCCTCGCGCACGAACCACGCCGGCCTCAAGGCCCTCGCGCACCTGCTCCTCGAGCACGGCTACCGCGTGAAGGCGGCGCCCGTCGAGGGCTGCCTGCACCTCGAGACGGCCTGCACCTTCCTCGATGGGGAGCGTCTGCTGGTCAATCCCGCCTGGGTCGACCTGGCGCACTTTCCAGCCCTGGAGCGGATCGAGGTGCACCCCGACGAGCCCTTCGCGGCCAACGCCCTGGTGCGCGGCCGGCGCGTGCTGCTCTCGGCCTCGCACCCGCGCATGGCCGAGCGCCTGACGGCCCTCGGCTACGAGGTGCTCGCGGTGGAGCTCTCGGAGTTCGAGAAGGCGGAGGGCGGGCCGACGTGCCTGTCCCTCGTCACGCGTGGGCTCTAGAAGTCTCCGAGCCCGGGTGCGAGCGCGGCGCGTACCGACCTGGTTCTGTAGCGGCTAGGATGGTGGCGGAGGTCATGAACGTGTCGAACACCGGCGAAGGCAGGCGGCGGGCGCACTCGAGGCTGACGCGACGCGGCTTGCTGGCCGTGGCCGCGGGCGGAGTCGCGGCCACGGGGCTGGGCGGCTGGAGTGGCGTGGGCCGCTCCCGTGCGGCGCGGACCGAGCTCGAGGAGATCTTGATCCACACGCCGCGGGAGCGTTGCGTGGCCGAGCTCGTGGCGCGTCGCGCCGCGGGCATGACCTGCGGGCAGCTGGCCGCCGCCCAGCTCGGCGTCGCGATGCGAACGCCGAGCTTCCACCACGTGGGCTTCGCCGTCCACGCCGGGCTGCAGGCCGCCAGCTGGGCTGCGCGGCCGGAGGACCCGCTGTACTGGTGCGTCGACTACCTGAAGTCCTGGCAGGAGCGCCTGGACGATCCCGACGTGCCCGCGCCGCCGCCGCTGAAGGCGGTACCCGACGTGGGGCGTGCGCCGGAGCTGCTCGAGGCCTCGTTGCGCGAGATGCACGGGGAGGGAGTCTCGCGCGCCCTGGTGTCCCTCGCCCGGGGAGCGGGCGAGCCGGCCGCCTGGGAAGCCCTGTGGCGCATCAGCTCGCGCGACTGGACCTTCGTCGGGCACCGCGCCATCGCGCCGTCGCTCCTGTTCCGCTCGGCGCGCGCCGCGGGGGGCGTGGACACGGAGTCGATCCTGCGCTGGCTGGGCCCGTTCCAGTTCTACTGGTACGCGACCGGCGGCGAGGGGCAGCCCTGGGCCGAGAACGACGCGCGGGCGGGGCAGCACGCGACCCGCGCCGCCGCCGCCTTTGGCCGCAGCACGGACGACGGGCAAGCGACCCTCGAGCTGCTCCAGGTGCTGCGTCGCGGCAAGCCGGAGGAGGCCTGTGCCCTCGGCCTGCAGCAGCTGACCCACGCCCAGGGCGTGGCGCACTGCGTCTGGGACGCGGTCTTCCTCGCCGCCCTCGAGCTGCTGCAGCGCAGCACGGATCCGGAGGCCCTGGGGCAGTTCCCCAAGCACGCGCTGACCTCCGCCGAGGCGCTGCACGACACGGCCACGCGCACGACGGACCCGCGCACGCGTCTGCTCGTGACCCTGCAGGCCCTGGCCTGGATGGCCGAGTTCACGCGGGCGGCCGAGGAGGACAGCACCCTGGTCCCGGCGCGCATCGACGCCCTCGGCCTAGACGCCCCGGATGCCGCGGATGTCCCGGGCGAAGG
>JAJFFA010000106.1 GCA_021776885.1 Planctomycetota bacterium | reverse complement strand
TATCTGGTCGCGATCGAGGCGCAGGCCGATGCACGCTTGCCGCGGGTCGACACCCTGCTCGGCTTCCTGGGCGGACTGCCCGGGGACCTGCGCGCCCTGGCGGACACGGCGGCCACGCGCCTCGATCGCATCGACGAGTCGATCGAGCGCAGCGCGATCCCGGGCGGGCTCGAGTGGCGCTCACCGGACGGCGTCCTGTGCACACTTGCGATCCACGCCGGCCAGCTCGAGGCCAGCCTCCCCGGCAGCGCCCCCGAACGCCTGGTGCGGGCGTCCGATGTCGAGCTCGTGGTCGAGCGCGTCCTGTCGCGTTTCGTCGATCATTACGGGGAGGGCGTGCGCGCCCTGGAGGAATTCCCACCCATGGAACTGGTTCCGCACCGGGACACGGCGCCGCTCCTGACCCCCGAGGAGCTCGAGGCCTTCCGGCAATAGCGCATTCGAGGCCGCCGGACCCGGGCCTTCCCTAGGACGGCGCAATTTAGGCGCTCGTGCCACGTGGTGTCTCGCGCAGGGCAACGTGGCCCTAACTGCCTGCCAGCTGGCGTTTTTAATGGCCGGGTGCTTGGATCACCCCTGCCGTTTTGAAAGGTTGACGCTTGCCCGGGATGCCGCTTGCAGGCAGGCGAGAGGACGGCACGCGCGATCTCGGGCGCGCGATGAATTGGGACAAGGCCCGCAGGCTGATGCGCCTCGGACGCTGCGAAGATCAATCGCGGCGCCCGACGCGAAGCTTCGGCCCCGGCGGACACCTCGACCCGTCCAGCGACGTCCTGGCGGACGTCCGCGCACGCTCGATCTGCGTCGTCAGCGGGAAGGGCGGGACGGGCAAGTCCCTCGTCACCGCGTCCCTGGCGTCCCTGGCTGCGCGGCGTCGGCGCACCCTGGTCGTCGACGGCGACCTGGGCGTGGGCAACGCGCACATCCTGCAGAACGTCTCGCCGGAGCACAGCTTCGCCGAGGTGGTCGACGGTGTCTGCCAGGTCCACGAGATCGTCACCCCATGCCGCGAGAATCTGGACCTGCTGGGGGCCGGGTCGGGCTACGCCAAGCTCGCCGGTCTCTCGACCTACGAGCTGCACATGATCGCCTGTGGCATCGAGAAGCTCGAGCTGACCTACGACACGCTGCTGCTGGACTCCGCAGCGGGGATCTCCGAGCAGACCGTGTCCTTCGCCGCCGCGGCCGATCTGGTGCTGATCGTGACCACCCCGGACGTGACGGCGATGACGGACGCCTACGCCTTCCTCAAGGTGCTGATCCAGCGCCGGCCCACGGCGCAGCCGCTGCTGGTGGTCAACCGCGCCGCGGATCTCGAGGAGGCCAGTGGAGCGGCCAGCCGCCTGCTCGAAGTCTCGCAGAAGTTCCTCGGACGCGAGCCGCGCTGGATCGGGACCCTGCCCGAGGATCGGGCTGCGTTCCGCAGCGTGCAGCGTCGCTCGCCCGTGGTCGAGTACGAGCCGGAGTCCGACCTGGCCCTGGCCCTGATCGACCTGGCGGCGACGGTGGACGAGGAGCTCTACCGCACGGCGCCCCGGGGGCTGGGACGCATGCTCCTGCGCCACGTGACCTCGGCAGGCGCGGCGCGGCTCCAGGTCAAGCGCGCGACGAGCTGAGCGTAGGGCCGGTCGGCCCGTTCCCGTTCAATCCGGGCTAGCCGGGCTAAGCTGGGCGACGTGATCGCCCTGGTCCTCTGCCTGGCCCTGCAGCAGCCCGAGAGGCCGCGCCTCGACCAGCGCGACTCGATCGAGCTCGGGTTCACCGAAGGCGTGGCCCTCGCGCCCGGCGGCGCGCGCTGGGTGGTGTCTCGGGATGGGCAGCTCGCCTGCAGCCGCGACGCGGGCGAGAGCTGGGCGACGGTCGAGCTCGATGCCGAAGTCCTCGGGCGGCGTAGCCCTCAGCTCGAGGGCGTCGCTTTCTTCGACGCGTGGGTGGGGGTGCTGGCCGGGTACTTGAAGGGCCGCGCCCTGCGCAGCGAGGACGGGGGTGCGACCTGGTCGTCCTTCGAGGTGCCCATCCCCTGGGTCTACGACGTCCAGGTCCTCGACGCGCGCCACGGGTGGATGGTCGGCTCATCGGGGGCGGTGCTCGCGACGCGCGACGCGGGGGGGACGTGGAGCGCACTGGTGACCCCCTTCGACGGCGTGCGTCGGCCCATCAGCGTGAACTTCGAGTCGGCGCAGCGTGGCGTGGTCGGGGGCATGTACGCGCTGCTCTGCACGACGGATGACGGCGGGGATACCTGGCACACGACACCGACCCCGGCCCATGCGCTCGAAGTCCTCGAGCCTCGTGAGCCCGGGGGCTCGTCGCGCAGAGTGGCGGTGGGCGGACTGGGCGGCGGCCTGCGCTCCGTCCCCGTACCCGAGGGCCCGCGGACCAAGGTCGAGCGCGTACGCGCGGCGGGGGAGTGGCTGGTCCTGAAGCAGGACGTCGAGGAGCGCAGCGGCGTGTGGGTGCGTGCCCGGGATGACGATGAAGCCGCGTGGGAGGCGTTCCTCGTGGGGCACGGCGACGAACGCCGCCCGGTGCGTGCTTTCGAGGTGACCGAGACGGGCTGGGTCGTCGTCGACGACGAGTCGCGGGTCTGGCGCCTCGACCGGGATCTCGAGCCGCAGGTGCGCATCGAACCCGTCCTGGGGCGGGAGGTCCTGGCCCTCGCCGCACGCGGTGACGACGTGCTCTTCGGCCTGCGCGACCAGCGTGTGGCGCAGCTCACGGGCGCTGCACTCGAGGCCTCACTGCTCTTCCGCGCGGCGGACGCTGCCGGTCGCTCCTGGACCCTGGAGGACGTGGACCGTGGGCTCGACGGCACGCTGTACGGGACGTCGACAACGCACTTCTTCCGCCTCGCCCCGGGGGCGACCCGCTGGGAGCGCTTGGCGGCGCTACCGGGATCGGGCCGGCGCATCGCGGCCTTCGCCGGACCCGGTGAAGAGGGGGTCTTCGGCTTCGATGCGGCGCTCTGGACCGAGGCTGGAGGCTGGCGCGCCCTGCCCTGGCAGGGCGGGGTGCGGGCTCCTTTGTGGCGCACCGGACCGGGCGCGCAGCACTGGTTGGTGCGCACGGTCTCGCTGCAGGGGCCGGCCCTGGAAGGTCTCTTCAAGCGGGGTACCCACGCTCCGCCGCACCAGGGGCCGGGGGTCACGGGCCTGCTCTATTCCTCGCTCGACGGTGGGCGCACGTGGCGCGAGCTGCTGCGGGTCGACGAGCACCTGATCGACAGGCTCGCCCTGCGTCCCGCGCGGGAGCTCTTGCTCGAGCTGTCTGACGACAGTCTGCGGGCCGGGCGCTGGATTACGACGAGCGCCGGAGAGCAGCACTTCCAGCCTCTGCCCGCCCCGGAGATCGAGGCCGGTGTCGCGCTCTTTCCCGACAGCCGTGAGCTGCCCCTCGGCGACGGCTGGTGCCGCCTCGAGGGCGAGGCGCTGGTCTGGCGCGACGCGGCCGGGGAGCGCGAGCTGCGGCGCTTCGAGCAGGTCGAGTCGATTCGCCTCGACGCAGCGGGGGCCCTGCTCGTGCGCGTCCCGGGGGACGTGCTCTGGACCTACGATCTCGCCAGCGCAACCTGGGAGGAACTGCGGCTGCCCTGAAACCGGCGGGCCCACGTGGGGGTCCCTGGGGTGTGGCCCCGCCCCTCCTGTGGTTCGTGATCGGTGTTCTCGGGGCGCGGGTGGTCGTGGCCCGGGTGGGGATGTCGACGGACCCGGCGCCGCGGCCCGTGCCCGCCTGCACCCTCGAGGCCGCGCCCGCGCCGGTCGGCAGCCCAGGACCGCGACGCCTGCGCGCCATCCCGGGGATCGGTCTGCGGCGCTCGATCCAGCTGGCCCGGGCCCTGTGGGAGCGGGCCCTGCCCCCCGATGGCGGGGCGGGCGACGGGGCGAACGAAGGGGCGGACGACAGACAGGGCGGCGCCCGCTGGCATCCACAGCTGGCCGGATGGGCCTGGACAGACCTCGCCGGGATCGGCGAGGTCACGGCGCGCTCCCTGACCGCCGCCCTCCCCGCGGGCGGGGCGCGCGACCGGTCGGCGGGTCGCACCCTCCCCGCCGCGGGCGTACACTTCGAACCGTCCGACCATGGACCAATCCCGCGAACCCGACCTCCCCGCGCCCCGGGTGGGCCTTCCGCCGCCCCTCGAGCGGGAGGTCGTCGAT
>JAJFFA010001050.1 GCA_021776885.1 Planctomycetota bacterium | reverse complement strand
CTGCGCTCGGCCCTCGAGGGCGGGCTCGCGGTGCAGCGCGCCTTCCTGACCGAGCTCCTGCGGGCCGGCGTCGTCCTCGCCCCCGGCTCGGCCGCCCCGGGCTCGTGGCTGCTGCCGGGCCAGTCCCTGCATGACGAGCTCGACGCCTGGGTCGCGGCGGGCATCGAGCCCTACGACGCCCTGCACGCGGCGACCGCCGGGGCGGCCCGCGCCCTGGGGCAGGCGGGGGAGGCCGGCCGCGGCAGCCTCGCGCCGGGACGCGTCGCGGACGTGGTCGTGCTCGGTGCCGATCCGCGCGACACCCTCGCGTCGCTGCGCGATCCCGAGCTGGTGCTGCTGCGCGGTCGCGTGCTCGAGCGGGAGCAGCTGGCCGCTGGGGTCAGCGCCCTGCGCGAGATCCAGGCCAAGGTGCGCGCCTCCCTGGCCGAGCCCCTCGACGTGCCCGCCCTCGACCTGCCGGCGGGGGAGCGGGTGCTGGCCGGGAGGAGCGACACCGAGTCCTTCGGCGTGCGTACGTCGGGCGAGCGCTTCGCCGTCGTCGAGCTGCGCGACGGCCGCACGGCCTGGTGCACACGCCTCGTCATCCCGGCCACCTCGAGCTCCGGGGGCTCCGAGGTGCGCGCCCAGGTGTACACCCGTTCGGGCGTGCTCGAGAGCTTCGACCTCGCGGTCGAGGTCGGCGAGCAGGAGCTCTCGGTCCAGGGCCGCATGCTCGGCGGTCTGATGAACGTGCAGCGCAAGCTGGGCGACGCGATCCTGGACTCGACCCGTGCGCGCGAGGACCTGGTCTGGGTCGACGTGGGCAGCGTCCTGGGCCCGATGTACCTGGGCGCACACGGGGCGGAGGGCGGGCAGTACGTCCTGGTCTTCCGCGGCCTGACTCCCGGGGTCGACCGCTGGAACGTGGGCTACTCCAAGGATGGGCAGCTCGGCGTGGGCACCAGCGACGGCAGCCTGAGCGCGGGCCTCGATCCGCGCGGCCTGCCGCTCTTCACCCTGCGCCGCGGCCCGCGCCACGAGACGACCAGCCGCGTCTTCGAGGTGCAGGGCAAGGGCCTTGCCATCGAGGCCGGTCGCGTCTGGAGCGGGGCGGCCCGGACGGTCGAGGCAGGGGGCGCGCGCTAGTCCGGGCTAGCCCGGGCGGGTGACTGGCGGCACCAGCGGTTACGATCGGCGCTGATGTCCACCCCGTCCCCGAGTCCGAGCGCGGACCCCGGGCGCTTCGCCACGCCGCTCAACGCCGTCGTGCCGGTCGCCGCGGTCGGCGAGTTCGCGCCCCTCGCCCTGGGCCCCCTGCGAGTCGATCCGCCCGTGGTCCTGGCGCCCATGGCCGGCGTCACGAACATCGCCTTCCGCAGCCTGTGCCGCGAGTTCGGGGCGGGGCTCTACGTGTCGGAGATGATCACAGCGCGCGGCTTCCTGATGGGCAACCGGCTGACGACCCTGCTGGCCAGCTCGGCCCCGGACGAGACACCGCGCTCGGTGCAGGTCTACGGCGCCGACCCGATCGACCTGGCCCAGATGGTGCGCATCCTGGTCGAGCAGGGCGTGGACCACATCGACCTGAACCTGGGCTGCCCCGTGCCGAAGGTGACGCGCACCGGCGGGGGCAGCGCGATCCCGGCCAAGCCGCGCCTCGTCGCGCGGCTGGTGCGGGCCATGGTGTCGGCCGCGGGAGAGGTGCCCGTGACGATCAAGATGCGCAAGGGCCTCGACGAGTCCCTGCTCACGCACCTCGAGGCGGGACGCGCCGCCGAGGGCGAGGGCGTCAGCGCGGTCGGGCTGCACGCGCGCACCGCGGCGCAGCTCTACTCGGGGCAGGCCGACTGGGACGCGATCGGCGAGCTGAAGGGCGCGCTCTCGGTGCCCGTCCTCGGCAACGGCGACATCTGGGAGTGCTGGGACGCCCTGCGCATGATGCGCGCCACAGGCTGCGACGGCGTGATCGTCGGGCGCGGCTGCCTGGGCCGGCCCTGGCTCTTCCGCGAGCTGGCGGACGTCTTCGCCGGGCGCGAGCCCGCGCCGCCGCCGCGCTTCGCCCAGATCGTCGACGTGGCCCTCGACCACGCGCAGCGCATGATGGCCCTCTTCGGCGAAGAGCTGGGCGTGCGCCAGATGCGCAAGTGGACGACCTGGTACACGAAGGGCTTCCGCGGCTCCGCCGCGGTGCGCGGCGAGCTGACCCGCGTGCGCAGCTTCGCGGACCTGGAGCGCGCCTTCGCCCAGCTCGACGGCGACGAGCCCTTCCCCCTGACTGCCCTGCGCGCGAACCGGGCGAAGGGCAGCAAGAGCCAGCGGGTGCGCCTGCCCGAGGGCTACCTGGACGACCCCGACGACGACTCGCCGCCGAAGGGGCCGCACAGCAAGGAAGAGATCGAAGCCTTCGAGCGGGCGCTCTCGGGCGGCTGAGTCAGCGCCAGGTCAGCTCGAGGGAGTTCGTCAGGGCGAGCTGGTCGGGGAAGTCGCTGCGCCGGTAGGCGAACTGGAATGCGGTCGTCACGCCCGGCGCCCAGCCGGCGGCATAGGGGCTCGCGAAGTCGAGCTCGAAGGTCGTCGCGCCGCTGGCGTTGGTCGTCAAGACGGCCGGCACGCGGCGCGGGTTGCCGAGGCACAGGAAGCCCAGCCCGGAGGCGTAGGGCGTCTCGGCGGCGGGGACACCGGTGAAGAAGAGGCCCGAAGTGGCCTGGTCGCACTGCTTGGCCTGCAGGGTCAGGGAGCCGGCGCTGAGCACGTCAGTGCCCGTGGCCGTGATCAGCCCCTCGCGCGTCGAGCAGGCAGAGGAGCCCGGGGCCGTGGCGAGGTCGAGGATGTAGACCACGCCTAAGCCCGAGAGGACCCCTGCGTCGTTGGGGGCGCCGATGACGAGCTCGTCGCCGTCGAGGTCCACGTCCGAGCCGCCCCGGGCGAATCCGCGCATGTTCAGGGGTGCCGTGCGCAGGGTCTCGACCCAGCCTGTGGCGCGGCGCTCGAGCACCAGGATGTCGCCGCGGGTGGAGCGGGCGTCGCGTTGGGCCACGACGACGCGCTCGCCATCGACGTCCACCGACCAGCCGGCCCGCGATCCCGGACCGACGGTGCAGCGACCCGTGAAGCTGGCCGTCTCGGACCAGCCCGTGGCCCCGCGCTCGAAGAGGTGCACGCGACCACAGCTCGGACCTGTGGCGGGTGCGTAGTCGCTCGGCGCGCCGCCGACCAGGATGTCTCCGTCGATGGCGACCGAGCGACCGAGCTGGTCCTCCTCGCTGCCGGCGGCGGCCTCGAGGCGCTGGACGATCTGCCAGCCCATGGCGCCCCGCTCGAGGATGTAGAGGGCGCCGAACTGCTTGCGCGGGTTCAGGCCGGAGCGCGAGGCGCGGGGGGCACCGACGACCGCGCGAGCCCCGTCCATGGCGATGGCGCTGCCGAAGCCGTCGCCCGGGCGGGCGTCGGCCGGGACGATCTTCTGCACCTGGACCCAGTTGCCGCCGGCGTCGCGCTCGAAGACGTAGAGCGCGCCGGACTCGTAGGTCGCGCCGGCGCCCTTCAGGGGCGAGCCGACCAGGATCGTCTCAGCGTCGGTCGCGACGGCGGCGCCGAACCACGCGTGGCGCGTCGGGTCGTTCGGCTGCAGGTCGAGGGTCAGGGACCAGCCCGCAGCCGAGCGCTCGTAGACCCGCACCAGGCCCGAGTTCGCGCCGGCGATCGGGTGCCGGCTGACGCCGGCCAGCACGAGGTCGCCCGAGAGGGCGATCGAGTTGTGGATGGAGAGGAAGTCGCGCTGGA
>JAJFFA010001049.1 GCA_021776885.1 Planctomycetota bacterium | reverse complement strand
GGCCGGAAGAGGGTCGGCAGGTCGCTCGCCGCGAGCTTCTCGAGCAGCGCGTCGACGCCAAAGCTCAAGGGGGTGTGCACGACGACCAGCCGCTCGCCCTTGGTCGCGTGCTCGATCGAGGTCACGGCCAGCTCGGCGGGGGTGTCCGCATCGAGGGCCTGGGCAGCGCGCTCGAGCTCCTCCTCGAGGGCCCCGTGGGGCACCATCTCGCCCCCGATCTTGGCGAAGCGCGAGAGCCGATCCGTCAAGCACAGGAATCCCTGGGCGTCGATCCGGGCCACATCGCCCGTGATGTACCAACCGTCGCGCAGCACGGCCGCGGTGGCCTCGGGATCGCCCAGGTAGCCGCTCATGCAGTTGGGACCCAGGACCTCGAGCTGCCCCGTGGGCCCCTCGTCCCCGGGCTCGAGCAGGGCGTCGCTCTTCAGGTCGCGGATGCGCAGGGCGACGCCCGGCAGGGGGCGCCCGACACTGCCCCGGCGCGTGCCCGTGTGGCGCTTGCCGCCGACGACCACGTCGGGCACGTTGAAGCTGATCACCGGCGCCATCTCGGTGCAGCCGTAGCCCTCGATCAAGGGCACGCCGTAGCGCTCGAGGAAGGCCTGGGCCAGAGCGGGCCGCAGGCGCTCCGCGCCGCAGATGGCGAGGCGCACGCGGCTCAGCTGGGCCGGCTCGATGCGGCGCATCCAGGACTGGTAGAAGCTCGGTGTGCCCAGGGTGATCGTCACACCCTCGTCCGCGCACAGCTCGCCGATGCGCCGCGCGTCGAGCGGATTCGCGTGGTAGACGCCCTTCGCTCCCGCCAGGAGGGTGGCGTAGAGGGTCACCGTGTAGCCAAAGCTGTGGAAGAAGGGCAGGACGCCCAGCAGCGCGTCCCCGGGCCCGAAGGGCAGGACCTCGAGCACGCTCTGCACGTTGGACAGGACCGCCCGGTGGGACAGGACGACACCCTTCGGGGTGCCCGTGGAGCCGCTGGAGAAGAGCACCGTCAGAGGCGCCGAGGCGCTGATGCGTGGAGCGACCCAGGCGGCGAGCAGTGGGCCCGGCAACAGGCAGAGCAGCGCCGCGACGGCGCGCTCGCTGAACCCGACCTGCTGCACCAGGTCCTCGACGTAGAGGGTGCTCTCTGCGTCGAGGGGCGACCCGCGCCCGAGCGTCTTGAGCAGGCGCCGCGAGGTCACCAGAACCCGCGCCTCGGCCCGCGCGCAGCACTCCGCCAGGGTGGCCTCGGTCAGGGTGAAGTTGAGCTGGACCGTGGTGCGTGCGAGCTGGGTCAGGGCCAGGTTGACCGTGGCCCCGGCTGCCCCGGGCGGCAGCAGCACCGCGACACGAGGTCCGTCCCCGGGGTGTCGGGCCAGGACGCGGCCCAGGACCCGGGACAGGGCCAGGGTCGAGGCGCACAGGCGCCGGTAGGAGAGCCGCGCCCCCGTGCCGTCCACCAGCGCCGGACGTCCGGCGCGGGCCGCGCTGGCGCGCAGAAAGCGCCAACCCAGGGTGCCGCGGCGCGACTCGCGGCGCGAGCGGCGCTCGGCGATCGCCTCGGCGATGGCCGAGCGCACGCGCCACGCGGGCGTCTCACTCGGGAGCGGCGCGCACAGGCTGAGGTCCACGGGGTAGGGAATACGCCGCGGCCACTTGGTGAAGACGCGGCCCGAGGCGTAGCTGAAGACGCTGCCCCACAGGCGATCGAGGGCCACGGGGATGATCGGGACACCCGCCGGGCGCGCGATGCGCTCGAGGCCGCGGGCGAAGGGCTGGAGCGCGCCGGTGCGCGTCAGCTGGCCCTCCGCGAAGATGCACACCAGGCTGCCCCCGCGCAGCGCCTGCACCGCGTCGTCGAGGGCCGCCGCCGTGCGCTCGCGGCTCTCGCCCCTGGCCACCGGGATGACCCCCATGCGGCGCGCGAACCAGCCGACCAGGAACACGTCGAAGTACGAGCGATGCATCAGGAAGCCCACGTCCCGCGGGCTCGAGGCGGCGATCAGGATCGCGTCGACGAAGCTCACGTGGTTGGCGACGAGCAGCGCTCCCCCCTCGCGCGGCAGGTGCTCGAGTCCCTCGACGTTCACGCGGTAGATGGCGCGGGTGAAGATCAAGAGCACCACGCGCACGAGGAACTCGGCCGTGAAGACCAGGGAGGCCAGCGCCATGAGCAGCGCCAGGCCAGCGAGCAGGGCGAAGCAGGTCGGCGGTGTGAACTCGGCCAGCTCGAACAAGGCCCACAGGCCGCTGGCCGCGAACACGCCCAGGAAGTCCAGGCTCTGGGACAGGCCCAGCACGCCGCCGCGCTGGCCCGGGGCCGGACGGCTCTGGATCAGGGCTCGGATCGGGACGGAGAAGCTGCCGGCGAAGAAGCCCACGGCCAGCAGCGCGACCCGCAGCAGGCTCACCGAGCTGGGGTCGAAGCAGACCAGGGCCAGGCTGCCGGCGATCCCGAACAGCCCCAGGGGCACCAGCCCGCCCTCGATGCGGTCGCCCGAGAGGCGCCCGGCGAAGACGGCTCCCAGGGCGATGCCGACCACGGTCATCGCGTTCAGGCGCGCCGTCTGGGCCGCGCCCAGCCCGAGCCACACGCCGTAGGCGTTGACGGCGAAGAGCAGAGTGGCCGCCAGCAGGTAGAAGAACGAACTCGCGGTCAGGGACAGGACCAGGGTGCGATCCTGGGCGGCGACCCGCGCGTGGCCGGCGAGCGCAGCCAGCGGGTTCCAGGTCAGGCCACGCTGCGGGTTCGCCGCCGGCTGCACCTCGATGCGCAGCGAGGCCAGCCAGCCGAACAGGGCGAAGCCCACGTAGGCCAGCCCCGGGATCCACAGGGCTGTCGGGAACTCCTCGAGCAAGACCCCCCCCGCCACCAGGCCGAGCAGGATCGCGACCATGGTCGAGGCCTGCACCAGGGCGTTCGCGGGGCTCAGGTTGGAGTGCCCGACGAGCTCCCCGAGGGAGCCGTACTTGGCGGGCCCGAAGAAGGCGCTCTGGGTGCCCATCAGGAACAGGGCCGCCATCAGGAGGTCGTAGCTCGAGAGTCCGAGGGCCAGCAGGCCCAGGCCCATGACGGCCACCTCGGCCAGGCACGACGCGCGCAGCACGGAGGCCTTGGACACCCGATCCGCGATCGAGCCGGCGATCGGGCCGAAGACGACGAAGGGCAGGGCGAAGAGCGCTCCGGGCAGCCACTGCCCGAGGGAGCCGAGTCGGCTCGACTCGACCCACGCCGCCGGCGCCAGCCCCCCGGCCCCCACCGCCAGCAGCAGCACCAGCTGCTTGAAGGCGTTGTCGTTGAAGGCCCCGAGGAACTGGGCCAGGGTCAGGTTGCGGAACGAGGGTTGGGCGAGCAGTCGAAACATGGCCGTGCGCAAGGATCCGCCACGGCCGCCGCCGACGCGAGCGAATAAGTCCGTCCGGATCGATTCGCAGGGCTTATCGATCCGTGCGAGTCGCCAGCGCGGGCCGCTTGGCGGGCCCGAGGATCAGGCTTCGCCCTCGCGGTAGAGCTCGCCCCCGGTCTCCACGAACTCGCGGCGCTTCTCCTCCATCCCCGCGGCCAGGGCCGCCTCCTCGGCCAACCCCTTCTCGGCGGCGTAGCGGCGCACGTCCTCGGTGATCTTCATCGAGCAGAAGTGCGGACCGCACATCGAGCAGAAGTGCGCGACCTTGGCGCCGTCGGCGGGCAGGGTCTCGTCGTGGTACTCGCGCGCGGTCTCGGGGTCGACGGCTAGGTTGAACTGGTCCTCCCAGCGGAACTCGAAGCGCGCCTTCGAGAGGGCGTCGTCCCAGAGCTGGGCGCCCTCGTGCTCCTTGGCCAGGTCGGCCGCGTGGGCGGCGTTCTTGTAGGCGATCACGCCGTCCTTCACGTCCTGGGCGTTGGGCAGCCCCAGGTGCTCCTTGGGGGTGACGTAGCACAGCATGGCGGTGCCATACCAGCCGATCATGGCCGCACCGATGGCGCTGGTGATGTGGTCGTAGCCGGGGGCCACGTCGGTGACCAGCGGGCCCAGGGTGTAGAAGGGCGCCTCGTGGCAGACCTCGAGCTGCAGGTCCATGTTCTCCTTGATCTTGTGCATCGGCACGTGGCCGGGGCCCTCGATCATCACCTGCACGTCGTGCTTCCAGGCGATCTGGGTCAGCTCGCCCAGGGTCTGGAGCTCGCCGAACTGCGCCTCGTCGTTGGCATCGGCGATGCACCCGGGGCGCAGACCGTCGCCCAGGCTGAAGGAGACGTCGTACTCCTTCATCAGCTCGCAGATCTTCTCGAAGTGCGTGTAGAGGAAGTTCTCCTCGTGGTGCGCCAAGCACCACTTCGCCATGATCGAGCCGCCTCGCGACACAATGCCTGTTACGCGCTCTGCAGTCAGCGGCACGTAGGCCAGGCGGACACCAGCGTGGATCGTGAAGTAGTCGACGCCTTGTTGAGCCTGCTCCTCGAGGACCTCCAGGAACATGTCAATGTTGAGGTCTTCGGCGATGCCGTCGACACGTTCGAGTGCCTGATAGATGGGCACGGTGCCGATCGGGACCGGCGAATTCCGGATGATGTGCTCGCGTGTCGCGTGGATGTCCTTCCCGGTCGAGAGGTCCATGACCGTGTCAGCTCCCCAGCGAATGGACCAGCGCAGCTTGTCCACTTCTTCAGCGATCGAAGAACTGACCGCGGAGTTGCCGATGTTGGCGTTGATCTTCACCAGGAAGTTCCGCCCGATGATCATCGGCTCCAACTCGGTGTGGCACCGGTTAGCCGGAATGATGGCTCGCCCTGACGCGACCTCGTCGCGGACAAACTCGGCCTCGACGTTCTCCCGGATCGCGATGAAACGCATCTCCTCCGTGATGACGCCCTGGCGCGCGTAGTGCATCTGGGAAAAGTTCGAGTCGCCGCGCGCGACCCGATTTTCAACCCATCGGGTGCGTCGCTTGGGGATGCCGGCCAGGGGGTCGCAGCCCTGGGGACCGCTCGTGTCGTAGACCTGCAGGGTCTCGCCGTTGGTCAGTGAGATTTGGCGGGTGGGGACCTCGAGGTCGCCGCCAATGGTGATCTTCTCGCTGGAGGGCAAGCTCTCCGAGAGAGGGGGGAGGTTGCCAATAGATGGGCTCGTCATGATCGCTTTCCTACGCCGGCATGATCCGGTTCAGGTTCGAGGGGTGCTTCTCAGCCTGGAGCACCAGGCGCCCCCAGCAAGCGAGACATGCTAGCCAGGAGACGTCACGGAATCCCGCAGCGAGCCGGCAAGCGCGCGAATGGACTTGCCTACTTGTTCTGCTGCGGTTTCTCGGTCGAGCCGTCTGGGGCCGTCGGAGCCGGATCTGGCGGCGTGACGCCAAAAGCTTCGAGGACCGGGGCTGGAACGACGGTGTTGAATACTTCGAGAGTGCGCTGGCTCACCTTCATCGACCGGGACGAGTGGGCGGCCCGGACGACATCACTCCCCGTGCTGAGGAACATGACGATGGCCGCGAGGACCGCAAGAACCACGCAGGCCCCAGTGGCGATCCCCAGCAGCCCGCCGCCAATTCTGTTGTAGAACGACAGCCCGGTCCGGTTGACGAACTTCT